>JAZRTD010000244.1:0-9548 GCA_045651845.1 Clostridia bacterium
CCTCCCTTAATATCTGCTCTCTACTTTTTTGTTCAGCCAGAAATAAAAAATTGTGAAAACAATAAGAATGAGGAAGATGATAACACCCAGTGCCATCGCCTGACCTGTTCCCTTACCGCCTGTAAAGAAACCATATTCATAAAGCTGATACGAAAGTGTTGTAGATGCTCCGTTTGGACCGCCACCCGTCATTGCCATCGGCTCCTGCATAACCTGGAATATACCGATAATCTGTTTAACAAAGTTAAGAACAAGCAATCCCTCAAGGGCTGGTCTTGTTACATACCAGAATCTCTTAATCGGGCCTGCTCCGTCAATAAGCGCCGCCTCATAAAGCTCTGTCGATACACCCTGCATAGCTGCATAGTAAAGAAGCATTGAACCGCCAAAACCCTTCCAAGTCATATAGATGATTATACCAACTATGGAGAATTTCGGGTCGTTAAGCCATTCATACGGAGCCATATCAAGCCAGGAAAGGAACATATTAAAGAGACCTATGTGTCCCGGATCATACATTTTCTTCCAAATAAGCATAGCAGCAATACCTGGGATAACAACAGGAATATATATAAGGAGTCTTAATCCGCTTCTGAAATGCACTATTTCATTAAGACCTGCTGCAATAAACAGCGGAGGTAAGAAACCTATAACCAGTGACCAGATAACAAATTCACAAGTGTTCCAGAACACAGGCAGAAAAGATGAGTGCTTAAAAACACGAGCAAAGTTATCAAAACCGATAAACTCAGTCGCTGTATACCCCATCATTTTAAACATTGACCAATAAAAGCCCATAACAGTTGGACGCCATACCATTGTATAAAGAATAAATACAACTGGGATTAACAGAATCCAAGCCTCAATATTGTTTCGGCGTCTCATCCTCTTCTTCAGTTTCTCAACTGTAATAACCGAAACATCTCCATTTTTAACCTTCAATTTTTTTACCCTCTTTCCATGTTGAATATAGCTTCCCATTGCCCACATCATATAGACAATATGAAATTAAGATTAAAATTATACGAAACCAAGAAAGTTATGCTGAAAATCCGCATAAAAATTCTTGACATCCTTCGCAAAACAGCATCCTTATTCGTTATAACTTCCTGAATAATATCGCCGAGAATCCTTTGAAGTTTTCGGGCTTATCTGATTTTTCAGCCAACTTCTATTTTCTCACCGACAGTCTCACACACTATGTAAATTCATTACAGTTTATTTTGTACAACATTTCCAAATATTAGAGATACTGTTTATATAACTATAACACATCACATACAAAAATGCAAGTCTTTTTTTTAATTTTTATATCATTTTTAACAAAAAATTAGCAACCTCTTGTTCCTCATATATAAAATTCATGTAAGACATTGTCTAAAACTGTCAAAAAACGCTGTTGTACCGGTTTCCCTGTGCAATAAAATAACAGCTCCTTTTGGAGCCGTTATTTTATTGCACAATGTTATAAAGGTTATTTAAAACCGCCCAATTTTGAGGAAACGGGCGCATTAAATTCCAGTATCCCGCTCCCCTTAACCCATATTCTCTTATAAGGCGAAGCTTTGCATCTATACTTTCCGCATCTTCGAACCACACCTCATGCTCTCGCCCGTTTTCGTCTGTATAATTAAAATACGGAGCCTTTGCCTCCTCGTCAAATAAAATTTCCGCTCCGTATCTTCTTGCCAGTTCAGCCGCCTCAACACTTGAAATAGAATCAGCACGGCTCTCTCCCGACACATAAGGAAGTGTCCAGTCGTATCCGTAATTTGGAATTCCCATAAGAATTTTTTCTGCAGGAATTTCAGTCAGAGCATATTCTATAACCCTTTTAACCGGCTCAATCGGCGCCACAGCGAGAGGCGGACCGTATGTATAGCCCCATTCGTAGGTCATTAAAAATACCATATCGGATGCCTCTCCGATCTCTTTATACCTGTGCCCTTCATACAAAAGGCCTCTCTGATTGGCAGAGGTTTTCGGTGCCAGTGCTGTTATCACGATTTTTCCTATGGGGTTTAATCTATCCCTGAATTTTTGGATAAGCGCGGGATACTTAAGATTATCTTCCGTTGGAAGAAATTCAAAATCAATATCCAGTCCTCCGTACCCTTTTTCATTTATTATATTTACAACATTATTTATAAGGTTTTCCTGTGCCGTTTCATCATTTAATATTTGCTGTGCAAGCTCGTTGCTGAAATTTCCGTTTTCCGTCAGCGTGGAAAGATGCAAAAGCGGTGTCACGCCATATTGTCTTGCTATTTGGATAAGCGGTTCATCATCAGGAATTATCAGCTCGCCCGACGGTGTAAAACCATAAGTGAACGGCATAAGATAAGTTACATACGGCATCTCAAACCTCAATAAATCCAAATCAACAAACTCGTAAGCATAGCCCGTTATTTCGGCATTTCCAAGCTTTTCGCCTGCGTAAGAAATAAAAAGTGTCTGACCTACGGCTATATTATCATTTCCGTTCAGTTGAGGATTGTTGCGGTATAGCTGATTAAAACTTATCCCATATTCCTCTGCAATCCCCCAAAGGTTTTCACCGCTTTTTACAGTATGCGTAATTTCAGGAGTCAAAATAACCAGCGTTTGCCCAACCACAAGAGGCGTATCAAGGGTTATTTTGTTATTCGCCAGAATGTTATATACCGAAACGCCGTTTTCCTCTGCAATTTTAAACAGGGTATCCCCTGCCTTGACCCTGTATATAATCATAAAAACACCCCCGCTATATTATATGCGGGGGTGTTTGATTAAATAAGTATTATTCTATTGGTTTCTTATTTGTTATAGCTTTGATAACGAAAAGTGTTCCAACTGTGAGAACAGTTCCAATAGGGAGCATAATATACGCGTTCGGAACAAAGCCTGCTATTATGTAGCAAACAAAGGAGATTGCCGCAACAGTCACAGCGTATGGTATCTGTGTTGAAACGTGATTTAAGTGATTACACTGAGCACCTGCCGATGACATAATTGTTGTATCGGAGATTGGTGAGCAGTGGTCACCGCATACAGCACCAGCAAGGCACGCTGACATACCAACTATCATAAGCGGGTCAGTTGCCGGGAAAATAGCTGTTACAATCGGGATTAAGATACCGAATGTTCCCCATGATGTTCCTGTTGCAAATGCAAGAACACAGGCAACAACAAAGATAATAGCAGGAAGAAGTCTTGCAAGAGCCTCAGCAGAGCTTTCCATAAGCTGAGCAACATAAGCGTCTGCACCGAGAAGACCTGTCATATTCTTAAGAGTTGTTGCAAATGTTAAAATAAGGATTGCAGGAACCATTGCTATAAAGCCCTTTGGAACACATTCCATAGCCTCTTTAAAAGTTACAACTCTTCTTGCAACAAGATAAATAATTGTTATAGCAAGTGCAAGTATACCGCCCCAAGGAAGACCAACTGTTGCATCAGTATTTGCGAATGCATCAACAAAGTTTAATCCATCCCAGTATCCGCCAACATAGATAAGAGCAATAACGCTCAAAACAATAAGAACGATAACAGGGAACAATAAGTCAATAACCTTACCCTTTGATGAAGGTGTATCATCTTCTGCATCAACTCTGTCGCCTGATGTATATAAATCGCCTTTATTAAGAGCATTAAACTCGTGAAGCTTCATAGGACCGAAGTCAAACTTCATAAGAGTTATAGCAATAATAAACACAAATGTCAAAAGCGAATAGAAGTTAAAAGGAATAGCCTTAACGAAAAGGGAAATACCCTGTCCCTCCGGAGCATAGCTTGCAACTGCAGCCGCCCAGGATGAAATCGGAGCAATCATACAAACAGGAGCAGCTGTTGCATCTATAAGATATGAAAGCTTTGCTCTTGAAATCTTGTGAGAGTCTGTTACAGGACGCATAACAGAGCCAACTGTTAAGCAGTTAAAATAGTCATCAATGAATATTAAAACGCCGAGAACAAAGGTTGCGAACATTGCGCCTACTCTGCTTTTAATATGGGTCTGTGCCCATTTACCAAAGGCAGCGCTTCCGCCTGCTTTATTAACAAGAGCAACGATAATGCCCAAAACAACCAGGAATATAAATATACCTGCTGTTCCTGAAACTGCCGCAATGAACCCTTCGTTTAAGAGGTTATCCATTGCCGCAACAGGTTTAAACCCTGTTGAGAATAAAGCACCCACCAAAATTCCGACAAAAAGCGAGGAATAAACTTCCTTTGTGATAAGCGCCAGACCGATAGCGATAATCGGAGGAACCAATGCCCAGAAAGAATTCATAAACATATTTGTTTCTTCTCCGTTTGTTGCAAAGCAAACCGTAGAGAGAATCAAAAGCATAATTCCCGCAAGGGCTAAAATTTTTCTTGTGTTTTTCAAATTAAACACCCCTTTAAAATATATAATTTAATTATTTTGCAAAACAAAAAGACCGAAAACGCAGAGAGCATTCACGGTCTTAATAAGCAATGCTGATGATAGCTCTCCACATTAGTGACAGTTCATAAGATGTTGTCTTATGCCCCAACACAGCCTTTTGGCAAAGGACTGCATTTCGGCAAAAATTCCTTTCAGATAATCCAATTTGCCCTTAAAACTATCCTACTCTTAATTTTTGCAACCTCTATCTTTTTTCACATTGTAACATATATTTATATTTCTGTCAAGATTTTACTTTTTATAACCTTTTATAACATTTTTCACGGTTTCAAAAGCGGGTCCGCCCGTAACCGTTCTGAGGTTCACACAGGTTGTCAGCGAAATTGCCTCATAAACATCTTCCTCAAAAATATCGGAGAATGTTTTATACTCCTCTATGGTAAGCTCATCAAGAGCCATATCCTTATCAAGGCAATAGGCAACCATTCTTCCAACAACGCCGTGGGCATCACGGAATGGAAGTCCTTTTTTAACAAGGTAATCCGCCACATCTGTTGCGTTGGTAAATCCGCCTTTAGCACCTCTGAGCATATTATCCTTACGAATTTTCATAGTATTAAGCATTCCGCCAAAAACAGGAAGACACATTTTAACCGTATCAAGGGCATCAAAAATCTGTTCCTTATCCTCCTGCATATCCTTGTTATAGGCAAGAGGGAGACCTTTCATAACCGTCAAAAGACCCATGAGCGAGCCGAAAACACGACCAGCCTTACCTCTGGCAAGCTCCGCCACATCAGGATTTTTCTTCTGTGGCATAATTGATGAGCCTGTGCTGTATGCATCATCTAAATCCACAAAGCCGAACTCATTTGAGCTCCAGAGGATAATCTCCTCGGAAAAACGGCTCAGGTGCATCATAATCATAGAAAGAACAAACGCCATTTCGCATACAAAATCACGATCGGAAACACCGTCAAGGCTATTTTTTGTCACAGAGTCAAATCCAAGCTCCTTTGCCACAAACTCACGGTCAAGAGGATAGGTTGTCCCAGCCAACGCACCGCTTCCAAGGGGCATAACATTAACCCTCTTTCTCCAATCCAAAAGCCTTTCTCTGTCTCTTTTAAACATTTCATAATACGCCATAAAATGATGCGCAAGGGTTATAGGCTGTGCCTTTTGGAGATGGGTATAACCTGGCATAATAGTTTCGATATTTTCTTCTGCAACAGACAAAATCGTTCCCAAAAGACCTTGGAGCATTTCATCAAGCTCGTCCGCCTCGTCTCGAAGATACATTCTTATATCAAGGGCCACCTGGTCATTTCGACTTCTGCCTGTGTGAAGTCTTTTTCCTGTGTCCCCTATTCTCGAAATGAGAATGGTTTCAATATTCATATGGATATCTTCGGCATCAATTAAAAATTCAACCTTGCCGTTTTCAATATCGGTTAAGATTTCACCAAGAGTTTTAACTATTAAATCACTTTCGCTTTTATCAATTATCCCTTGTCTGCCAAGCATTTTCGCATGAGCAATACTCCCAGTTATATCCTGACGGTACATTCTTTGGTCAAATCTGATTGATGAATTAAAATCATCAACGCTCTTATCTGTTGATTTGGAAAATCTTCCGCCCCACAATTTCATACAGCGTTCTCTCCTTACTTTTTCTAAAGATTACGGCAGAGAAACTCTGCCGTAAATCCAAAATTATTTATTCATTTCTTTCTCCATTAATGCTCTAACCTTGAGCGGAAGGCCAAAGAGATTAATAAATCCTTCGGCGTCCTTATGGCTGTAAAGCTCTTCGCTGTCGCCAAAGCTTGCAATTTTCTCATTATAGAGAGAATACGGAGATTTTGTTCCCGCATTGATAATGTTACCCTTATAAAGCATAAGCTTAACTTCGCCTGTAACAGTTTCCTGTGTGCTGTCAACAAAAGCAGAAAGAGCTTCACGAAGCTGAGTAAACCAAAGGCCGTCATAAACAAGCTCTGCAAACTTATTTGCAACACCGTGTTTAAAGGACTGAGTCTGTCTGTCAAGGCAGAGATATTCAAGCTCGCGGTGAGCCGCATAAAGGATTGCACCGCCCGGAGTTTCATAAACGCCTCTTGACTTCATACCAACAAGTCTGTCCTCAACAATATCTGTAATACCTATTCCGTTTGCACCGCCGATTGCATTAAGCTTTTCAACAAGCTGACGGGGAGACATTTTTTCACCGTCGATTGAAACAGGTTCGCCCTTTTCAAAGCCGATTGTAACAAATGTCGGCTCATCAGGAGCCTTTTCCGGAGATACACCAAGCTTTAACAAATCGTCAAACTGAGGCATATTTGCAGGATCTTCAAGATCCATACCCTCGTGGCTTATGTGCCAGATATTTCTGTCACGGGAATATAAATCCTTTTTAGTTACAGGAATTTCAATTCCGTGTGCTTCTGCGTAATCAATAGCATCTTCTCTTGACTTAATATCCCATATTCTCCATGGAGCTATAATCTTAAGGTGAGGAGCAAGAGCCTTTATTGTAAGTTCAAAACGAACCTGGTCATTTCCTTTTCCTGTTGCACCGTGGCAAATAGCAGTTGCACCCTCTTTAAGAGCGATTTCAACCAATCTTTTCGCAATAATCGGACGAGCGTGAGATGTCCCAAGGAGATACTTATCCTCATAAACCGCACCCGCTTTAAGTGTGGGGAAAATAAAATCCTTAACATATTCATCGCGAAGGTCTTCAATATAACACTTTGAAGCACCGCTTTTTATTGCTCTTTCTTCAAGACCATCAGTTTCCTTACCCTGTCCAACATCACCGCAAACCGCAATAACTTCATAACCATAGTTCTCGATAAGCCAGTTGATAATAATAGATGTATCAAGACCGCCTGAGTACGCGAGAACAACCTTTTCCTTTGCCATAATAACTTCCTCCTATTTTAAATATTGAAAAAATCAATATAGTATGATACAATGTTCTTATTATACAACATTCTTCTTTGGTTTTCAAGATAATTTTTAAATTTTTAATATTTTTGTACAATTTTTATCTATTGAGCCAAGGACACTAAGGAGTTTTTATGAAAATACTTGGAATTGACCCGGGATTTGCCATTGTCGGCTACGGAATTATAGACTACGAAGGCAACAGATTTAAAGCAATTGAATACGGTGCTGTTACAACCAAAGCAGGGGAGGATATATTTGTCCGCTTTAAAAAAATATATGATGATGTTTCGGATATAATCGAGCGAACAAAGCCTGATGCTATGGCGATTGAGGAATTGTTTTTCAACAGCAACCAAAAAACCGCAATAAATGTGGCTCAGGCACGGGGAATTATTCTTCTTGCCGCTATGAATAAAGATATTCCTGTTTTTGAATATACCCCTCTCCAGGTTAAGCAGGCGGTTGTTGGCTACGGGAGAGCAGAAAAAGGTCAAGTTCAGCAGATGGTTAAGGCACTTCTAAATCTTGACAAAATCCCTAAGCCCGACGACACTGCCGATGCTCTCGCCATTGCAATCTGCCACGCTCATTCCTCGGGAAGTCTTACAAACACTTTAAAATGGAGATGATACTATGCTGAAAAAAGCCATTAAATATATGTGTATGTGTTCCTCTGTCTGCATTATCCTGACGGCACTTTGTATGCTTGGAATTTTTTATAAGACAGATATAACAAGCGGAAACTATATCATTAAAATAATTATACCCGTCATCCTTGTAATAATCGGAGTAATGCTTGCGGCAACTCTTATTTCTTCAATTCTTGCAGACCGTCTTGCAACTCCTCTCCGCGATATCGACCTTTCTGCACAAACACATAAAAACGTTTATCCCGAGATTGTTCCTCTGGTTGAGAGAATAGAGTTTCAAAACAGAGAAATTTCCCGTCAGATTGACCGTGTTAAAAGACAAAAAAGCAGGCTTTATGTTGTGGGCGAAAGTATGTCGGAGGGACTTATTGTTTTTGACGCTGACGGAAAAATTCTTTCAATGAACTCAAGTGCCGAGAAAATTTTTGGGGCAGACAGCCGTGTTATCGGTGACAATTTCTCAAGCATTTCCTCAAATCTTGAAATATACGAGGCGATAGAACACGCCTGCTCCGGCGGAAAGGCTATTATAACCGAGAGGATTGACGATAAGCCATATCAGATTTTCTTAAGTCCTGCCGTTGACAAAGGTCTTGTCATCTCCGTTATTATGCTGGCATTTGATGTCAGCGAGCTTGAAAAAAGTGAGAAAATCCGCCGTGAATTTTCCGCAAATGTTTCTCACGAACTAAAAACGCCTCTGACTACAATTCTCGGTTATTCCCAGATTATTAACACAGGAATTGCAAAGCCCGAAGATATATCCAGCTTTATGGAAAAAATCGAACACGAAACAACCCGTCTTATTTCACTTGTTGATGATATAATGAAGCTTTCCCGACTTGACGAAGAAAACAGCACTGATAATTTTACAGAAATAAACCTTATGGAGGTTATTTCGGAAGTCAAAGAACGGCTTTCCCACCGTGCAGAAAAGAACAATATTTCTCTTGATATTTCTGGGGACAGCTCGTTAATATCAGGTGACTTATTACAGATAACCGAGCTTATCTATAATCTTACAGACAATGCAATAAAATATAACCGCCCGTCAGGAAGCGTCTTGGTCTCAGTTTCAGACAGCATTGTTTCGGTTAAAGATACGGGAATCGGTATTCCCGAAAAATATTTTGACAGAATTTATGAGCGGTTTTTCCGCGTTGACAAAAGCCATTCCAAAAAAATCGGCGGTACAGGTCTGGGCCTTTCCATCGTCAAGCATATTGCCCAGCGTCACGGTGCAGTAATTAATCTTGAAAGCCGTGAAAACATCGGAACAACTTTTACTGTTTCATTTCCAAAACTTAAAAAGGATGCATAACTTATGCATCCTTTTTAAGTTTACCTGCCACTCTGCTTATTTCAACACTATATCCGTCGTCTTCATATTCAAACTCCATTTTAACAACATATCCGCTTTCTTCCGACTCCATAGCAATTTCACATTTTCCCTCTTCACCCTCATTCAGGGCAACCGTTACAACTCCTCCGCAGTTGTCAATCAGATATGACATATATTCATAAATATCCATATATCCTTCTTCCTCTGTTTTATATGTATATTTAAG
>JAZRTD010000245.1:0-4752 GCA_045651845.1 Clostridia bacterium
ATACTCAATAAGCCGTCTTACAAGCTCTTCCCTTGGGTCTTCATCCTCTTCGTCTTCATCCTGGGCAGGAAGAAGCATCCTTGATTTTATTTGGAGCAAGGTTGCTGCAAGCACCAGAAATTCGCTGGAAACCTCCAAGTCAAGGGATTCCATTTGGGCGATAACTTCAAGATATTGCTCTAAAATCTGACTAATCGGTATATCATAAATATTAACTTTGTTTTTCTTAATAAGTGTTAAAAGCAAATCAAGGGGCCCCTCAAAAGCTTCAACACAAAAAGACAACTGCTCCATTATCCGAATATCCCCAATATTAAACTTGATAATCCCACAAATCCGCCCCATATAGCACTCATCAAAGTATTTAATATCAAATTAAAAATCGGCAGATTTATAAGAATTATCAGTGCAATAAATCCAAATCTTTCATATTCCATTAATCTAAAATAAATTCTTGTGGGCAAAACTGAACTTAAAATTTTCGAGCCATCAAGGGGAGGAATTGGTATTAAATTGAAAAGTCCAAGCCCTAAATTCATCATAGTCAGTGTTGATAAAATTCTTATAACCAGCAATGAATATTTCCCCGTAATATCGCTGTAATACAAAATTTCTCCGCCCTCAACAAGAAATCCGTCCGAAAACATAGCAACTGCCATCATAACAAAAACAGAAATAAAAGCAAGAATAAAATTCGCCAATGGCCCTGCAATAGATGTAAGCACCATATCAAGTTTTATGGTTTTCCTTTGGAAATTCATAGGATTTACCATAACAGGCTTCGCCCACCCAAAACCAAATAAGAACAAGCAAAGAGCGCCAATCGGGTCAATATGATGTATGGGATTTAGTGACAGTCTGCCCGTATATTTTGCAGTTTTATCACCTCTTAAATATGCCATATATCCGTGTGCAAATTCGTGAATTGTGAGAGAAATCAACACACATAAAAGGGTTATAAGCAAATCAAGAATGCCCTCTGCACCATTTCCGAACCATCTTCCAAGTCTGCTCATTTTATCTAACCTTTCTTGAATTTATTAATACTATAAAATATCGTTTTTTACTATATCTTCATAAGTTTCCCGTTTTACAACTATTTTAGACTTCCCATCCTTAACCATAACAACCGGAGGACGGGGAATTCTGTTATAGTTGCTTGACATAGAATAATTATATGCCCCTGTTGCAAGGACTGCCAACAAATCACCTTTTTTAGTTTCAGGCATCATAATATCCTCAATTAAAACATCGCCCGATTCACAGCATTTTCCTGCAATGGTAACCTTTTCAGTTCTCTTCGCCGTCGGTCTTTCAGGAAGAACAGCATCATACTCCGCTCCGTATAAAATAAATCTTGGATTATCACCCATTCCGCCGTCAACGCACACATAATTCCTTACATCAGGAATTCTCTTAACTGTTCCGACAGTATAAACCGTCATTCCGCTTGGAGCAACAATTGACCTACCCGGCTCCATAAGAATAAACGGACATTTAAGACCTTTTTCCGCTGATTTTTCCTTAACAACCTTTGAAACAGCTTCAATAAATTTATCAAAATTTATTGGATTATCCTTCTTAGTGTATTTAATTCCAAATCCACCGCCAAGGTTAAGCTCCGAAATTTCAATCCCTGTTTCATCCTTAATAGTCTTCATAAACGAAAGCATAATTTCTGCCGCTTCGCAAAACGGCTCAAGCTCAAAAATCTGCGAGCCTATATGGCAATGTATTCCCGCTATATTAATGTTTTTCTTTTCGGCTGTATATTTAATAAGAGCAATCGCTTCCCCCGTTTCTATAGCCGCACCAAATTTAGAGTCAATCTGCCCCGTTTTAATAAAATCGTGGGTATGAGCGTCAACACCGGGTGAAACCCGAAACATCGCTTTAACGGTCTTTTTGTATTTTTCCGCAATCTCCTCTATTTTGTCAACTTCGTCTGCATTATCTATTACTATACATCCAACATTATTCTTTATTGCATAATCAAGCTCATCATATGTCTTGTTATTTCCGTGAAAATAGATTTTTTCTGCCGGAAAACCTGCGGACAATGCGGTATAGATTTCCCCACCGCTGACAGTGTCCACTCCAAGCCCTTCTTCTAAAGCAAGCCTGTATATATACTTACAGGAAAAAGCCTTGCTTGCATAAAGCACAAGACCGTTTCCGTCATAATATTTCTTCATTGCATCAGCATATATTCTGCAATTTTTTCGTATATCTTCCTCGTCCATTATGTAAAGAGGCGTTCCGTATTCCTTTCCCAGCTCCTTAACATCCAAGCCGCCAATTGACAGATTTCCGTTTTCGCTTACATCAAGACAGTCCATTACAAAATCCATCTTTTTTCCTCCTGTAAAAATGCTTAATAGATAAATAATATCACAATTTAACCCCTTTGTCAAATCACCTTCTACGATGCGCCCTAACCTTTCCGCTATGGATTCCGAAAACTTCGTTTTCTTCAAGATTCATTATATAATTAATAACATCCTCACTGATAATTTCACCCGGCGCAATTATGGGAACTCCCGGAGGATATGCCCATATATAGGAATCGCAAATCATATCCTTTGAATCCTTAAAAGGAACAGTTTCTATGCTGTTAATAACTCCTCTGTATCTTATCGGGACAGGATATTTAGGGGCTTTGCCCTGTCCCTTTTTCGCTTGCTTGTCTATATGGTTTAAAGCACCGTATAGCTTATTAAATTCCTCTTCTCCATCACACACAGAGGTCATCGCAAGAGCATAGTTGCCATAAGCCATTTCAAGCTCAATATTATGTTCTTCTCTTAATTTTTTCATAAGAGTCTGCCCTGACATATCGGTATTATATGTGCTTATGACAATTTTCCCCATATCGTCCGTTTTTATAATTTCGAGCCTTTCAAACTTTGCCTTTTTATAAAACTCCTCAAGATTTATTTTGTATCTTTCAAAATCATTCTTCCCGTTTTCAACGAACTCAAGACACTCTGAAACAGATGCCATTAAAACATAAGACGGACTTGATGTTTGAAAAATATTCAGTTTCTCTTTTATTCTTTCGCAGGAAACCCTGTTCCCCCTTACCAAAAGCAAAGCTGTTTGGGTCATAGACGGCAGAGTTTTATGAAGGCTGACTGAAACAATATCCGCTCCTTGCCTTATGGGATTTTCCCCATTCATAAACTCAATATGAGCCCCGTGGGCAGAATCAATAAACACAGGAATATTTTCATCGTGTGCAACGCGGCATATTCCCTCTATATCGCTTATCATTCCCTCGTATGTCGGGGAAGTCAGCACTAGCAATTTTGCATCGGTATTTTTCCTTACAGCCTCATAAACCGCATCCTTTGTTATCCCTTTTGCTATACCGATTTCATCGTATTCAGGGAATAAATACACGCACTCAAGCTCCATTAAAGATACCGCATTATATACGGATTTATGACAATTTCTTGCCATTATAATTTTTTCCCCTTTTTTTAAAGCTCCGCAAATTGCTGATAAAATTGCTCCTGTGCTTCCGTTAACTGAAATATAGGCACTTTCAGCGCCATATACCTTTGCCCAATTATCCTGAAGCTCTTTTAACACCCCTTTGGGATTTGCAAGGTTATCAAATCCATCAATTTCGGTTATATCTATTTCCTTAAAGAGTCCTCTTTTCCGTTTATGTCCGGGCATATGCATAGGACAAATATTTTTTTCGCCGTATTCCTTTAATCTTTCATATAATCCGGACATTTTTTCACCTCTTACATTCTCTTATACATTTCATTAAACCGACGGAATTTCTGCTTATCTATCCCGTCAAGCTGTTCCTTTGTTATACGAAACAGCCAGTTCCCGTCCGCTTTTCCAGGGATATTAAGCCGTGTGTCAGAACCATAGCCGAGCAAATCCTGAATTGGAAGAATCAAAAGCCCAGCGTGACTCTGAAACATAGTTCTTAGTATACTGTCATAACCTCTTTCCCAATCAGGATTTTCATATCCGCAATAGGAAAGCATTCGTTTCCTGTCCCAATCGGAAAGCTCCCATAAATAGCCAAGCAATGTATTGTTATCGTGGGTTCCCGTATATGCAATACAATTATTCTTATAATTATGAGGAAGATGAGGTGTGTCATAATCCCCTAAAAAAGCAAACTGAAAAACCCTCATTCCCGGAAATCCGCTATTTTCAACCAGTTCCTCAACTTCACGGGTTATCTCTCCCAAATCCTCTGCAATAATCAATTTATCCTTGGCAACTGATTTAAAGACATCAATAAGTTTCATTCCCGGACCCTTTAGCCAATCGCCTTTTCTTGCATTATCCGCTTTTCCGTCTACTGCATAATATGATTCTATTGCTCTGAAATGATCAATTCTGACTCCGTCAAAAAGATTAAGCATATGAGAAATACGGTCTTTCCACCACTTAAAGCCGTCCTTTTCCATTCTATCCCAGTTATAAATCGGATTTCCCCAAAGCTGACCGTCCTCACAGAAATAATCGGGCGGAACACCTGCCACCTTAGTTGGATTATTTTCATTATCAAGCAAAAATAATTCTTTATTGCTCCATACATCAGCACTGTCGTGAGCCACATAGATAGGAATATCCCCGATGATTTTTATTCCCTTGGAATTAGCGTATTCCTTTATCTCTCTCCACTGCATAAAAAATTCATATTGAATGAATTTCCACATAAAAAGCGTATCATTATCAATCTCGAAATTCTCCCACTTAAACCAAGGAGCCTGATTA
>JAZRTD010000246.1:0-2274 GCA_045651845.1 Clostridia bacterium
TAAATGCTTACACGCTAAAAAAGATGTTGATCCTGAAGAAAGATATATCGTTCAGTTCCCACAGGATAAAACAATCTGGTCAATCAACTCTGCTTACGGCGGTAACGTATTGCTAGGTAAAAAGGGTTTCGCACTTAGAATCGCTTCTTACCTTGGTATGCAGGAAGGTTGGATGGCTGAGCATATGCTTATCTTGGGACTTGAAAATCCAAAAGGTGAAGTTAAATATATCTGTGCTGCATTCCCTTCAGCTTGCGGTAAAACAAACCTCGCTATGCTTATCCCACCTGAATACCTTAAAGAAAAAGGTTATAAAGTTTGGACAGTTGGAGACGACATCGCTTGGATAAGAGTCGGAGAAGACGGCAGACTTTATGCTGTTAACCCTGAAGCTGGTTTCTTCGGTGTTGCTCCCGGAACAAGCGTTAAGACAAACTTTAATGCATTAGAATCAACAAAGAAGAACACAATCTTTACAAATGTTGCTATAAATAATGATGATATGACAGTTTGGTGGGAGGGTCTTGATAAGAACCCGCCTGAAAATGCAACAGACTGGCTCGGCAATAAGTGTAACGGTAAGGAATACTTCAAAGAAGGCAAAAAGCTTGCACATCCAAACTCAAGATTTACTGCTCCGGCAATCAACTGCCCTTGTATTTCTTCAGAATTTGAAAATCCAAACGGTGTTCCGATTTCTGCTATCGTATTCGGCGGAAGAAGAGCAAAAACTGCTCCGCTCGTATATCAGGCTCGTGATTGGAACCACGGTGTATTCGTTGGTGCAACAATGGCATCAGAAACAACAGCAGCAGCTGCTGGTGCGGTTGGCGTTGTAAGACGTGACCCGATGGCTATGCGTCCGTTTGTTGGCTATAATATGGCAGATTACTTCCAGCATTGGTACGATATGGGTAAGAAGATTTCTAACCCACCGCAGATCTTTAATGTAAACTGGTTCAGACTTGATGATGAAGGCAACTTTATGTGGCCTGGATTTGGTGACAATATGCGTGTCCTCAACTGGATTATCGACAGATGCGAAGGCAAGGTTGACGCTGTTGAAACACCAATCGGCTTTGTTCCTAATAAGGAAGATCTTGACCTTGACGGCCTCGATATGGATGATGCGGCATTAACAGAACTTCTTTCAATTGATAAGGATGTATGGAAAGACGAAGTTAAACAGCAGAGAGAATTCTTTGCTCAGTTTGGCGATAAGCTTCCGAAGGAAATCGTTGAAAGTATGGATGACCTTGAAAATAGACTTGGTTAACAATAAAATGGTGCAATTCTTAATGAATTGCACCATTTTTATCTTAATATATAAGAAGATTGACATAGTTGATTAAAATACTTGAATTTTCAAAATCATTATGGTATTATCAATATACAGATATAAAAGGAGGGAAAAAGATGATAAATCTTGACATAAAGTCAATTTCGTCACTTGAAAAGGTGCTTCCAAAACAGGAAATAAGTTATAGTGAAGTATCAAAAGGCAGTATGCTTAAAAATGAGGAGTATTCTTATCAGCTTGCGTTTAAGGCGCTTGAAAATATTCACGGAATAAAGGAGCTTAAACTTCGGGTTGTTTCGGATATAGCGGAGTGTGTGTCTCTTTATAATGTGAGATGTGTCCCGATTTTAAATCCTATGTTTTATGATGAGCCTGATGAAAACTATATGTTGAAAGGTCCCGGTTTTATGCCTGATATCCTTGATGAATATACCGATTATGTAATGGTGTCATCAAATTATTACGGTGCCGTATGGGTAAGTGTTAAAACTGATGAAAACGCAAAGGCGGGCAAGCATAACATAAAAATACTCTTTGAGGATGAAGAAGGCGTATGGGGCGAAAGTGATTTTGAGATTGAAATTATTGATAAGGTCCTTCCAAAGCTCCATATTCCGTATACAAACTGGTTCCATTGTGATTGTCTCTCTTCGTATTATGAAACAGAGCCATTGTCGGAAAAACATTGGAGCCTTATTGAAAACTATATAAAAATGGCGACAGATCACGGAATGAATATGATTTTAACTCCGGTATTCACTCCGCCTCTTGATACAAAAGTGGGGCTTGAGAGACCAACGGTCCAGCTGGTAGGAGTGAAATTTGAAAACGGAAAATACAGCTTTGACTTTGAAAAGCTTTCAAGATGGCTTGAAATTTGCCGTAAATACGGAATAGAATATCTTGAAATTTCCCACCTATACAGTCAGTGGGGAGCGGAACATACACCGAAAATTGAGGTTTTTGAAAACGGA
>JAZRTD010000247.1:0-1874 GCA_045651845.1 Clostridia bacterium
GAAAGAAAGAAACAAATGCTTTCGGTTTATGTGTCAAAGCTTGACGGGCTCAGTCCGCTGGGAACAGTTGCAAGAGGCTTTTCTGTTGCATCAGGGGAGGGCGGAGTTATAAAATCCGTAAAGCAGGTTAAAAGCGGTGACGAAATATCAGTCAGAGTTTTAGATGGCAGTTTTGATGCTGTGGTTAAATAAGGAGAAAGAGTATGAGTAAAGAAACCTTTGAAAATAATCTTAAAGAGCTTGAGGGGATTGTTAAGGCCCTTGAAGGCTCTGATGTCAGCCTTGATGAAATGCTTGAGCTTTTCGAAAAAGGGATTAAACTGACAAAAAGCTGTACAAGCCAGATTGAAAATGCGGAACAGAAAATATCTGTTCTTATGAAAAATAAAGACGGAGAGATGACAGAGGAACCGTTTGCACCATTGGGAGAATGATATGAGTTTTGATGCAAAAATGAGGGAGTATATTAAGCTTGTCAATGAAAAGCTTGACGGATATGTGCCTCAAAAAGATAATTTGCAAAAGTCAATATATGAAGCTATGCGGTATAGCCTTATGGCGGGCGGAAAGCGGATAAGACCTGTTCTTGCCCTTTCGGTATGCCAAATGCTGGGCGGAGATATTATGAAAGCCTTGCCTTACGCTTGCGCCATTGAATGTATTCATACATATTCGCTTATTCACGATGATTTGCCTTGTATGGATAACGATGATATGCGGAGAGGTAAGCCGACATGTCATAAAGCCTTCTCGGAGGCAACGGCGCTTTTGGCTGGGGACGCTCTTTTAAACCGTGCCTTTGAAATAATGTCGACTTACGGGGATAATGATAAATGCACCGTTGAAGTCATAAAAACAGTTTCAAATAATTCTGGAACGGAAGGTATGATTGGCGGACAGGTGGTTGACCTTATGTGTGAGGGAAATGAAAATGTCAGCGAGGAAACATTAAGGTATATCCATAGAAATAAGACAGGTGCGCTGATTATGGCATCGGCTATGATTGGGGCAATCTGCGGAAATGCAAACGAAAATGAAAAGGCGAAGATACTGGAATTTTCCGAGAATTTAGGGCTTGCCTTTCAGATAAAAGATGATATCCTTGACTTTATCGGGGACGATAAGGTCTTGGGAAAACCCACAGGGAGCGATAAGGAAAATAATAAGACCACATTTGTTACCCTTATGGGACTTGAAAAGGCGAAAGCCCATCTTGAGCGAACTACATTGGCCGCAAAGGCCGCGCTGAATGAATTTGGTGCTGAAAATGAATTTTTATGTTCTTTGGCGGATTTTCTGCTGAAAAGGGACTTTTAGATATACACAGGAGGAAAGAAAGATGGTTAAGATTAAATTAAGAGATGAAATTAAAGAATTCCCGAAAGGAATAAAACTTATTGAGGTTGCAAAGGAAATCAGCGAAGGCTTGGCGAGAGCCGCACTTGTTGCCCAGGTTGACGGAGCTTTGACAGAGCTTTCAAATACGGTTGAAAATGACTGTGAAGTAAACTTTTTGACATTTGATGACGAGGCAGGAAAGGCAGCTTACCGTCATACAACTTCCCATATTTTGGCTCAGGCAATAAAAAGACTTTATCCTGACACAAAGCTTGCAATAGGACCGTCGGTTGATGATGGATTTTACTATGACTTTGATTTTGAAAAATCCGTTTCAAACGCTGAATTTGACAAGATTGAAGCTGAAATGAAGAAAATTATAAAGGAAAATCTTCCCCTTGAACGCTTTGAACTTCCAAGAAATGAAGCTATAAAGTTTATGGAAGAAAAGGGCGAAAGCTATAAGGTTGAGCTTATAAATGACCTGCCTGAAGATGCAATAATTTCTTTCTATAAGCAGGGCGAATTCACAGACC
>JAZRTD010000248.1:0-2731 GCA_045651845.1 Clostridia bacterium
ATTATACAAGTCTTTTTTGTAAATTTGTTAAAATTTTAACTTATTTTACTTATTTATCCGAAGGCTTTGTTAAAAATGCACGGGTTCTCTCACTTTTCGGATTCTTTAAGACCTCTTCAGGTGTTCCCGCCTCTTCGATTATGCCGTCTGCCATAAAAACAATCTTATCCGACACGGCTTCTGCAAAGTCGATTTCGTGGGTAACTATCACCATTGTTGTATTTTCCGACGCCAGCTTTCTTATAACCTTTAATATCTCGCCCGTAAGTTCAGGATCGAGAGCCGAGGTTGGCTCGTCAAAAAACAATATTTCCGGGGAAAGCGCCAGCGCTCTGGCAATCGAAACACGCTGTTTCTGTCCGCCCGAAAGTTCACAGGGGTAGTTATCTATTTTGTCAATAAGTCCAACACGGTCTAAAATCTCTAAAGATTTCTGACGGATTTCCTCAAAAATCTCTTTTTTCTTTTTCCTGTCACCTTTATATTCGTCTTTTGCAAGAAGCTTTGGTGCAAGCATAACATTATCTAAAACCGTATACTGGGGAAAAAGGTTAAAATCCTGAAAAACGAGACCGAAATGGAGCTGTTTTTCCCGCATTTCCTTTGCGGAAATTTTCTCTCCTGCACGGAAAATGGTTTTACCTTCAACCTTTATTTCGCCCTGGTCGGCAATTTCCAGAAAATTAACGCATCTTAAAAGAGTGGTTTTTCCGCTTCCCGACGAGCCGATTATTGACATAACCTGTCCTTTTTCAAGGGTCAGGTCGATTCCTTTTAAAACCTTGGTTTTCCCAAAGCTTTTATGTATATTGGTAAGCTCAAGTATTGGCATAACTAACCTCTGTAATAATTCAATTTCTTTTCAATATAGCCAAAGATAAGTGTTAATATTCCACAGAATGCGAGATAAAATACCCCTGAATAGAAAAGGGGCCACAAAATACCTTCTGCATTTGCAAGTCTTTTCGCATTCCATATAATTTCATAAACCATTATGGTATTGGCAAGGGATGTGTCCTTAACAAGAGTTAAAAACTCGTTGCTCATTGGCGGAACAATCCGTTTTATAACCTGCATTAAAACCACCTTGAAAAAGGTCTGCACCTTAGTAAGCCCCAAAACCTGCCCTGCTTCATACTGCCCTTTGGGAATGCCCTCAATTCCGCCTCTGAAAATCTCCGAGAAATAGCAGGCATAGTTTATAACAAATGCAACGATAACCGCAACAAATGTATTAACACCCTTTATCCCGATAAGTCCCGGTCCGAAACCGAATATTATAAGCTGAAGCATAAGAGGAGTTCCTCTTATAATCCAGATAAGGGTTCTTATGGGCCATTTTATAACGTGAAAACGGCTCATTGAACCAAATGAAATAATAAGCCCCAGCGGAAGCGCCATAAGAAGGGTCAGACAGAAAATCTCAAAGGTCATTCCAAACCCCTCTAAAAGACTTTTCGTTACAGTAATAAACAATGACATATTAACACCTTTAAACCAACATCAATTTTATTTCAGCAATTATAAAGCAAGATTAAGTCCGTACTTTTCAGCAAGTGCAGGGAGAGTTCCGTCTGCATTAAGCTCGTCGATTGCAGTATTAACCTTATTTAAGAGTTCTGTGTCTTCAGGTCTGAAACCGATACCGTATTCTTCTGCTGTAAGCTCAACAGAGTATCCGAAATCAGAATAGCTTGTTCCCTCTGCTGTCATTGTTTTAGCCATTGTTATATCGATAACACAAGCGTCAGCCTGTCCGCCCTTAACAGCTAAAAGTGCATCCTGCTGTGTTGCAACAGGAGCATAGTTTCCGTCAAGGCCGTTTGACTTAATAGCCTCTTCGCCTGCGCTTCCTGCTTCTGCAGTAAACTTAAGGTCTTTCATTGACTCAGCGTCAGCATAATCAGCGATTACATCCTTTGCCATAACAACAACCTGAGCGTTCTTAACATAAGCCTTTGAAACTGCACAGTTTGCCTTAACATCGTCAGAAATTGTCATACCGTTCCAGATACAGTCAATCTGGTCAGACTTTAAGATAGCAAACTTTGTGTCCCAGTTGATTTCAACAAATTCAGGTGTCACCCCAAGCTTTTCACATACAGCTTCAGCAAATTCTGTAACAAAACCTGTGAGCTTGCCGTTTTCGTCCATAAAGTTCATCGGTTCATAAATTGTGTAACCGATAACAAGCTTGTTTTCTTCTTCATTGTTACCGCCGCAAGCACAAAGTGCAAAAGCCATAACCATAACCATAAGTAATGCAATAATCTTCTTCATTTTAAATTCCTCCCTTGTGTTTTACACAAAAATATGAAGATATTATATCACATTCTTCAAAATTTTGCAATATATATTCTTTACATTTTCCAAAATTTGTGGTATAAGTATAGTTGGGAGAGTGAAATCTTATGAAATTAGTATTAGCAAGCCAGAATAAACACAAGGCTTACGAAATCGAAAATATTTTAGGGGACGGTTTTTCCATTATCACTATGGATGAAACCGATGCCCGCGGAATTGATATAATTGAAGACGGGGAAACCTTTGAGGAAAACGCTCTTATAAAGGCGAGAACTGTTGCAGAAATAACAAAACTTCCTACCATTGCCGACGACAGCGGAATATGCGTCGATATTCTTGACGGAAAGCCTGGGGTTCGTACTGCACGCTATGCAGGGGAAAATGCAACAGACGATGAAAACATAGACAAGCTTTTGTCGGTTTTAGA
>JAZRTD010000249.1:0-9997 GCA_045651845.1 Clostridia bacterium
CCAAGCTCTTTTGCTCTCTTGGCAAGTTCAAACTTACCTGCAGTTGCACCGCATTCAGCTTCCATTCTGAGCTGAAGATTTTTCTTTGTGTCCGCGTGAACAACTTCACCTAAAAGTTCTGCAAACTTTGCAGCGTGTTCAGCTTCTTCAAGAGCAGCCTGGAGATAGAAAGCACCGATTTCAGGATAACCTTCACGAATTGCCTGGCGGCTCATTGCAATATACATACCAACTTCTGTGCATTCGCCCTCAAAGTTTGCCTTAAGGCCCTCATAAACATCCATTTCAATCTGATCTTTTGCTCCAACACCGATAACGTGCTCACATACAAAATTAAGCTTTCCCTCTTCCATTACCGAAAATTTTTCAGCAGGAACACCGCACTGTGGACATTTCTCAGGAGCAGAATCTCCTTCGTGAATATAACCGCAAACCTGACATACAAATTTTTTCATAATAATTACCTCCATAAAATTAAGTTATATAAATTTAAATAGTTTTCATACATTTTTCACATTCTCCGTAAAAAACAAGGGAATGTGATTTAATCCTTCCGCCGAAATATTTTACGGCAAGCTCATTTAAGTTCTCTTTATGCTCATATATATCTGTAATTTCTCCGCAACCCTGACAAACTATGTGATAATGAGAAGAAATATCTCCGTCAAAGTGTTCTGTTCCTGTTCCAATATCCAGTTTAATAATATGTCCCATCTCACTGAGTTTTGCAAGATTTCTGTAAACCGTTCCTAAACTTATATTGGGAATTTCCAGTCTGACTGCTTCATATATATCACTGGCTGACGGGTGGGATTTAGTATTTTTAAGAACTTCAAGTATTTTATCCCTTTGATGACTGTGCTTTATTGCTTGCATATCCTCCCTCCTTAAATCGATAATAGTAATCGTTACTGTTATTAATTTATCATATATTTCTCAATTTGTCAACACTTTTCTTAAAAAAATTAAAAAATTTTAAAAAATTACGAAATCACTTGACAAATTTCCTCTTGTGTGGTACAATTGGAATACTGCTTATGTATATAATTAACTTTTGCAAAAGTGAAAGTTCTTATACCAATTTATTGAACAGGAGGGACTACAATGCTTAGAACATTTCAGCCGAAAAAAAGACATCGTTCAATGGAACATGGCTTTAGAAAGAGAATGGCAACAAAGAATGGCCGTAAAGTTTTGGCCAGAAGAAGATTAAAAGGCAGAAAGAGATTGTCAGCCTAAGACGCCTTTGGGCGTCTTTTTGACTTTTTTTGAAGAATTATGGGTGTTATTATCAGTTTAGACCGTGACGGACAGTTTCAAAAGCTATACAAAAAGGGGAAGTCTGCTATTTCCCCCGTTTTGATTGTTTATGTCAGAAAAAACGGGCAGAGTTTTAACAGGCTTGGAATAACTGCAAGCAAGAAAATCGGCAAGGCTGTTATAAGAAACCGTGCGAAACGGCGTATTCGTGAACTTTATCGGACAAACCTTCCCAATCTTAAAACGGGATATGATTTTGTTATCGTGGCTCGGACAAAGACTGCCGAGGCACCTTACAGCTTACTTTTATCGTCTTTTTTGTCCGCAATGAAGAACCTGGGTGTTTTAAATGAATAAATTTTCCCGTTACATAGGCGAGTTAATTCTCCTGCCTGTCAGATTTTACAGAAAGTATATTTCTCCAAGGAAAAAACCTTGTTGCAGATTTTATCCCAGTTGCTCTACCTATGCGCTCTTAGCTGTCAGGAAATACGGACCTTTTAAGGGAACGGCAAAGAGCATTTGGCGAATTCTTCGTTGCAACCCACTCAGTAAAGGCGGTATCGACGAGCCTTAATACTAAAAAAAAGAGGAAATACAATGGAATATATAAGAATATTTTTTGGCGGAATTCTCGGATTTCTTTATAATATTATCGGGAATTACGGTGTATCGATTATTATATTTACATTTCTTATTAAATTTGCGCTTTCTCCGCTGGATTTAAAGCAGAGAAAATCCGCGCTCAGAATGCAACAGGTTCAGCCTGTTTTAAATCAACTTCAGAAAAAATACGGAAACGATAAGGAAAAGCTCAATAGTGAGATGATGAAGGTTTACCGTCAGTATAATATAAGCCCTACAAGCGGTTGCCTTCCTATGCTTCTTCAGTTTCCGATTATCATAGCGCTTTACTGGGTAATCCGTCAGCCTATCACTTATGTTATGGGACTCAGGGATATTTCGGAGCAGGCTCTTTTGATTGTTAATTTTAACGATTGGGCAGCGCTTAACCCCGATGCGTTAATAGGCGACCTTGCTTCGCTGTTTGAAAAAGGAAATAAAATTACGGGTAATAACTATGCGCAGTACGAAATTCAGATTGCACAGCTCATTCACCACGAGAGCGGTCTTTTAAGCTTTGTTGGTGAAACTGCGAAAGCTAACGGACTTGGCTCAATCAGCTCTCTTAACCTTAAAACAGTTGACTTTTCGGTATTGGGACTTAACCTTGCCGAAACACCGAATCTTGGAAAGCTTTGGCAGGTTGTAACCTTGAATTTTTCATCTATTACGGCTCACGATTTGGCACTTTGGCTCATTCCCCTCTTCTCAGGCTTCAGTTCCTGGCTTGCATCAAGATTTACGCAAGTTAATAACAAAACCGAAAAGGTTGACAAAAATATTGTTCTTCCTGAAAATGAGAAAAAACAGGAACAGCCAAATCCTATGCAAAGTATGACTGTTATAATGCCGCTTATTTCAGCATGGTTTACTTTCTCATTCCCTGCGGCTCTTGGTCTTTACTGGATTATCAGTAATGTGTATCAGCTCATTCAGACTTTTGTTATGAACAAAGTTGTTATGCCTAAAATTGAAAATGAATTTAAAGGAGAATTTATAAATGTTAAGGAAAATAGAAAAAAGCGCAAAAAACATTAATGATGCTCTTGCCCTTGCGGCCGAGGAGCTTGGAGTTAAACCCGAGGAGCTTTCCTATGAGGTTACACGCGAAGTTGGTAAAGGTATTATGAAATTTCTTGTTGGTTCCGAGGTTGATATTGTTGCCTGGGTAACCAAAGAGGCTGAAAAGGAAAAGAAATCCGCTCCTTTAAAAGAGGCCAAACCTAAAGAAGAGAAAAAGGCTGAGGCTCCCGTTGAAAATAAGGAGACACCTAAAGCCCCGAAAAAGCCTGAAAGAGAAGTTCGCCCTGACTTTGTTATTCCAAAAGAAAGCGTTGATGATGCAAAGTGGTTTCTTGGTGAAATGCTTAAGAAAATCGGTCTTGATGCAAGCATCTCCGTAAAGCTTGACGGAAATACAATTTACCTTGATGTTTCCGGTGATAAGATGGGTCTTTTAATTGGTAAACGAGGTGACACTCTTGATGCTGTTCAGTATCTTACAAGTCTTTATGTAAACAAAGGCAAAGGTCATTACATAAAGATTTCTGTTGACACCGAAAACTATCGCTATAAGAGAGAAGAAACTCTTGTCCGCCTTGCTAAAGGACTTCAGAGAAGAGTTATCAAGGATAAAGAGGACATCACTCTTGAACCAATGTCACCAAACGAGAGAAGAATAATCCATTCAACTCTTCAGCACGACAAGCGAATCAAGACTTACAGTATTGGTGAAGAGCCAAATCGCCGTCTTGTTGTTTCTTATGCTAAAGGTGACAAAACTAACGAAGAAGAATAATATATTTCAAATTTAATAACAGACAGTTCGAAACCATCCTGTCTTAAAACAAAACTACGGGATTTTTTAAAGGGTGGCTTTATGCGCCCTTTTTCCTGTTTAAAGGAGAAAAAAATGAATAACGAAATTTTACTTATTTTAAATCTTATTACCATTTACGGAGCAACCTTGCTTTTCTACCGCCTTTTCGGCAAAGCAGGGCTTTATGCCTGGACTGCGTTTGCAACAGTTACCGCAAACATTGAAGTCCTTATCGTCATTGATGCCTTTGCACTGGAGCAAACCCTTGGAAATATTATGTTTGCCTCAACCTTTCTAATTACCGATATTTTAAGTGAAAATCACGGGAAGAAAGAGGCAAACAAAGCAGTTTATCTCGGGATTGCAGTATCTCTGATGTTTATAGTTGTTACAAAATTCTGGCTAGCCTTTAACCCATCGCCCAATAACTTTACAACTGAGGCGTTCCAAACCATTTTTTCAAACACCCCGAGAGTTATGCTTGCAGGATTTTTTGTTTATGTTATCTCACAGCTTTTTGATGTTTGGGTTTATCACAAGCTTTGGGCATTTACCGATAGAAAATGCGGAAACAGTAAAAAATTTCTGTGGGTGCGAAATAATGTTGCAACTCTTACCTCCCAGCTTATAAATGCAGTTCTTTTCAATCTTCTTGCATTTTACGGTGTTTATGACATAAAAACACTCTCATCAATAATTTTGTCCACCTATATCATTTATATAGTGGCGGCGCTTTTAGATACCCCTGTGGTTTATGCCGCAAGGCGAATACATGAAAAGGGCGAGTCTCAACAGTGATGTTTCACTGTATGAGGCTTCGCCCTCTTTTTATTTAAACTACATTTCAAATAAGGAAATCTGGCTGGTTTCAGGGAGCCCGTCAAGGCATCCGTTTTCCGCAAGAGTTTCCATAACACTTTTATTAATTTTGGCTCTGTTCTTAAGGTCCTCTCTTGATACAAACGGACCGTCCTTTCGAGCTTCCATAATGCTTTCCGCCGCCGCAGTTCCAACCCCTGCAAAGGCATTAAGAGGCGGAAGAATTTTCCCGTCCACCTTCCTGAACTTGCTTGCATGGGACTCATATATATCAACAGGCAAAAACTCTATGCCCCTTTGATACATTTCGTGGACAAGCTCCATAATGGTAAATAAGCTTTTTTCCGTTGCGGAAAGGTTTTGTGCGTGCTTTAGTTTCTGCATTTCTGCAACTAAAAGCGTATCACCTTTTGCCATAATTGCTGCATCGAAAAGGTCTGCTCTTACGGTAAAATACGCTATATAGAACTCAATCGGATAATGAACTTTAAAATATGCAACGCGAAATCCCATCATAACATACGCCGCTGCATGGGCTTTCGGGAACATATACTTTATCTTTTTACAGGATTCAATATACCAGGAAGGAACATTATTCTCAATCATTGCGTCTTCATATTCCTTTGGAAGTCCCTCTTTTGCCGCCCTGCCTTTTCTGACAAATTCCATTATGTTAAATGCCATTTTAGGCGGAAGTCCGTGAAGAATAAGATAAGTCATAATATCGTCTCGAAGACCTATAACCTCTGAAAGGCTTGCCGTTCCCTGCTTAACCAAATCCTGTGCATTATTAAGCCAAACATCTGTTCCGTGGGAAAGACCAGCAATAATAACAAGCTCATAAAATGTGGTCGGCAGTGTATCGAGAAGCATTTGTCTTGTAAATGATGTGCCAAATTCAGGGATACCGAATGTGCCCACCTTACTGTCAATCTGTTCAGGAGTTACGCCGATTGCATCCGTGCTTGAGAAAATACTCATTGTTGTCTTATCATCAAGAGGAATTTCAAGGGCATTCACCCCTGTCAAATCCTCAAGCATACGAATTGTCGACGGGTCATCGTGCCCGAGAATATCTAATTTCAGCAAGTTATCGTGGATTGAATGGAAGTCAAAATGTGTTGTTATAATCCCAGACTCTTTTTTATCGGCAGGGTGCTGAACAGGGCAGAAGTCGTGAATATCCATAGTTTTGGGGCAAACGATAACACCGCCCGGGTGCTGTCCCGTTGTGTTTTTAACATTTTCCATTCCTCTTGAAACACGCTTGATTTCCGCCAGCGGGGCATTAACCCCTTTATTCTCATAATACTTTTTAGCAAGACCTATGGCAGTTTTATCCGCAATAGTGCCTATTGTTCCTGCTTTGAAAACATATCCCTCGCCAAAAAGCTCCTCAACATATTTATGCGCCGTTGCCTGATACTCCCCTGAGAAGTTAAGGTCGATATCAGGCACCTTATCCCCTTCAAAGCCGAGAAATGTTTCAAAGGGAATATTAAATCCGTCCTTTTTCATTTTCTGTCCGCACTGTGGGCAGATTTTATCAGGCATATCAATCCCGATTGTATATTCACCGTTTTCAAAAAATTCGCTGTGTTTACAATTCTGGCAAATATAGTGGGGGCAGAGGGCATTAACCTCTGTTATTCCCGATAAAAACGCCGCAAAAGACGAACCGACAGAGCCTCGGGAACCAACCAGATACCCCGCCTCATTTGACTTTTTAACCAGCTTATGGGCAATCATATACATAACCGCATAGCCATACCCCAATATACAGCCAAGCTCTCTGTCCATTCTTGCTTTGACGATTGGCGGAAGAGGGTTTCCGTAAACCTCATATGCTTTTTCTCGGCACATTCTGTCCAAATCTTCTTCGCAGTTTTCAATAGACGGAGGATATGACCCGCTCCTAAGAGGCTTTAGATTTTCAATTAAGTCCGCAATTTCATTGGTATTCTTAACCACAATCTCATAGGCTTTTTCTTTGCCTAAATATTCAAATTCCGAGAGCATTTCCTCTGTTGTTCTTAAATATAAAGGTGCCTGCATATCCGCATCAGAATAACCTTGGGCGCCCTGCAATACCTGGCGATAAAGAGCATCTGACGGGTCCATAAAATGAACATCGCAGGTTGCAACAACCTTTTTCCCCAATCTTTCACCAAGGGCAACAATCTGTCTGTTTATATCCTTAAGCTCCTCCTCGCTTGAAACAAGTCCTGAGCGAATCATAAATTCGTTATTACCCAAAGGCTGAATTTCAAGATAATCATAAAAGCTTGCAATTGTCTCAATCTCCGCCTGGGATTTCCCCTCACGAATTGCTCTGTAAACCTCACCCATTTCACAGGCAGAGCCTATAATAAGCCCGTCACGGTGTGCCATAAGCTCACTTTTGGGAATTCTCGGTCTTTTATAGAAATATTCAAGGTTTGACTTGGAAATAAGACGGTAAAGATTTTTTATGCCCGTCATATTTTTTGCAAGAATTATAATATGATAATAAGGCTGTTTGAGGAATTCAGGCCTTGTTTTTATATCAAAATATTCACCCTTATTTTCCCTTTCCTCTTTCATATCCATCATTTTTATAAAAGCTTCCGCCGTTGCAGTTGCATCATCAACAGCGCGGTGGTGGTTTTCAAGGCTTATATTAAGTCTTTGACACAAAACCTCAAGATTGTGCTTTTTCTCATCAGGAAAAATCTCCTTGGATAGCTCAACCGTATCCATTGTTTCATTATTAAATTCAAGATTCAGCTTTCCACACTCCTCCTTAACAAAGGAAGTGTCAAACCTTGCATTATGGGCAACAGCTATGGCATTTCCGCAAAACTCCAGGAATTTTGGCATAGCATCCGATATATCGGGGCAATCCTTAACCATATCGTCAGAAATCCCCGTAAGCTCTGTTATATTTGGCGGAATTGGTTTCATCGGATTAACCAAAGCACTGAAGGTTTTTGTTATAACCCCGTTCTCCACCTTAACCGCACCAATTTCCGTGATTTTCTCACATTTCGGGTCAAGACCCGTTGTTTCAAGGTCAAAAACCACATAAGTTTCTCCCTTATATGTACTGTTTTTCCAAAGGGGAACATCATTTACAAAATATCCCTCTGTTCCGTATAAAATCTTAATATTTTTCCCCGATTTCGAGAGCTTCCCTGCGGTATTCTGTGCATCAGGGAATGCCTGTGCAACACCGTGGTCCGTTATGGCGATTGCACTATGCCCCCACTCCGCCGCACGGGAAATAAGGTCGCCCGCTGATGTCATAGCGTCTTTTGCACTCATTTTAGTATGTAAATGAAGCTCAACACGCTTAACTTCCGCCTCGTCAACTCTTATAGCAGGCTTTTCCATAAGCTCCATTGACAAAACATTAAATTTATTTTCGTGGGCATAATCGTCCATTTTGTATTCGCCCCGAACCCTGAGAAAATTCCCAGCTTTTATATGTTCAGCGGCACTCTTGAATTTGTCAGCCTTGGAAAACAAATGACAAGGAACGGCCCAGTCTTTATCCCCCAAATCAAAGTCAGCAACCACGTTCCCCGTAGGCTTTCCGCCCTTTTGGAGTTCCCTGACCTCCGCATCTATAATCTCGCCCTCAATGACAGTTATCCCCATATCGGGAAGAACATCTATAATCGGCGTAATTTTCTTTTCTTTTATGGGTACACCAAAAATATGCCCCGAAGAAAGTGCAGGCTTTTTTGAAACAACCTCGCTCTTTTGTACCGTAAACACCTGCGCCGCCTTTGCCGCATCTTCAGTTATTTTTTCCTGCTCTAAAATATAGGCCTCTTTATCAAATTCCTCACAGACAAACTTGCCCTTGTACTCTCCTCCAAGCTCAAAGCTTGCAATCTGTGCCGCAACTCTTTCACAATCGCTGTTCTTTAAAATTTCCGTTCCGCTGTGAATACCTTTTATCAAAATGGTATCTCCCTCAAGCTCAGCCTTTGCACCGCTTAAAAACATTCTGCAAGAGGGCACCATTCGGCAGAGTCTTTTTATAAGATTTTTACCATATGCCTCATCAAATTCCATATTTTCATAGGCAACATCAACCCTGCATTCACCAAGAGAATATTTATTTTTTGCAAGCTCAATAAAGCTAAAAAGCTCGTCCGCATCAATGAGCGTTTTGCTTTTCAGCTTAATTAAAACCCTATTGTTTTTAACATTAAGGTTCGCATCTGTTATTTCCGCTTTTTCAAGAACCTTTGCAAAGCTCTCAATAACAGGAACTTTATCAAACAAATCAAGCAAAGTTGCCAAAACAATCTACCCTTTTCCTTACATTTTTTCTATCTCAGACAGCAAGGTTTTTGTAACCTCATCTTCCCCGATTTTCCCAACTATTTCGCCCTTTTTAAAGAGCATTGCACAGCCGTCACCGCCTGCAATTCCGATATCCGCATCTTTCGCCTCGCCCGGACCGTTAACAACACAGCCCATAACCGCAACGGTTATGTCCTTTTTGATATTTTTAACCGCATCAGTCACTTCGTTGGCAATTTTTATAAGATTTATCTTTGTTCTTCCGCAAGTCGGGCAGGAAACAACCTTAACGGTTTTTTCGCCCAAATCCAAGGCAGATAAAATCATTTTCGCCGCCTCAACCTCTCGCACGGGGTCATCGGTCAGAGAAACACGAATTGTTTCCCCAATTCCGTCACATAAAAGTGAGCCGATTCCGATTGAAGATTTAACAAGTCCGCCAGTATATGTTCCTGCCTCCGTAACTCCCAGATGCAAGGGATAATCAAAGGTTTCTCGTGCAAGACGGTATGCCTTTATGGTCTTCTTTACATCTGAAGATTTAATGGAAACAACAATATCCGTGAAATCATATTTCTCCATAAGCTTTATATGGCTTAAAGCCGATTCAACCATACCCTCGGGGGTTATTCCGCCGTATTTATTTAAAATTTCTTTATCCAAAGAACCGCCGTTAACTCCTACCCGAATCGGAATTCCCGCTTTCTTCGCGGCAAGCAAAACCGCCTTTGCTCTGTCCTCTCCGCCAATATTACCGGGATTTATTCTCACCTTATCAATTCCCCGTTCAATACACATAAGCGCAAGACGATAATCAAAATGGATATCTGCAACAAGGGGAATATCAGTATTTTCTTTAATTTTTTCAACAGCCTTTGCACATTCCTCGTCGGGAACTGCAAATCTTACAATGTCGCACCCTGCCTCTTTAAGCTCATTTATCTGCTTTATAGTTTTTTCAGTATCCGAGGCAATAACATTAGTCATTGACTGAATTGCGATTTTCTCACCGTCACCGATTTTTATATTTCCTATAGAAATTTTCATACCTTTAACCTCATAAAACATACTATTTATATTGTACCACATAAAAATCAATTTGTAAATTCCATTATTACACTTGATTAAAAAAATTTTTATGGTAAAATATAAATATAAATATTTAAAAAGGTGATTTAG
>JAZRTD010000250.1:0-10266 GCA_045651845.1 Clostridia bacterium
ATTACACCGATTTTTTTGGAATTGATTTCAACTGTATTAAATTCACAGTTTTCCGAGAGTTCGGTTAAAGCCTTCATTCTCTCTTCAACAACAACGTGACGCTTAATCGCATTACCCGGCATCATAACGTTCTTTGCTATATTCTTTTCATAAGGCTTAAGCTCAACATCTTCCTTTTCACATTCTTCAACAAGTCCCTGTGAATGGGAAACCCTTGTTGAAAGTCTGATGATAACAGGTGTATCATATTTTTCACTGAGCGCATATGCCTTTTTGGTAAACTCCTTACATTCACTGCTGTCTGATGGCTCAAGCATAACAATTTTTGCGCCTTCAGCATAATGTCTTGAATCCTGCTCATTCTGAGAAGAATGCATGCCGGGTTCATGCGCAACACAGAAAACAAGTCCCGCGTTTGCACCTATGTAGCTAAGTGTAAACATAGGGTCTCCCATAACATTCATACCAACCTGTTTCATACAGGACATACTTCTTGCCCCTGCAATAGATGCACCGATTGCAACCTCTGCTGCAACCTTTTCATTTGGCGCCCATTCAACATATATATCCTCAAACTTAACAATATTTTCAGTAATTTCCGTACTGGGTGTTCCGGGATATGACGAAACAACACTGACTCCTGCTTCATAAGCGCCTCTGGCAACTGCTTCGTTACCAATCATAAGTCTTTTCATTGTGACTTCCTCCTATATTTCGTTCTGTGCGGCAACAAGACTTTCGCCGCAATATATTTCTCTTAATTTTGGTTTTTCAATTTTACCGGTTGGATTTCTCGGAACATCAGCAAAAATAATCTTTCTCGGACGCTTATATTTTGGAAGTGCCTTACAGAAAAGTTCCATTTCCTCTTCCGTGTAGGCTATATCCTCTTTAAGCTCAATAATTGCCGCCGCAATTTCACCCAGTCTTGCATCAGGAAGACCAATAACCGCAACATCCTTAACCGCATTATTTGTTCTTATGAAATCTTCAATCTGGACAGGATAAAGGTTTTCACCGCCTGAAATAATAACATCTTTTTTTCTGTCAACCAAAAAGATAAATCCGTCTTCATCCTCCTGCGCCATATCTCCTGTAAAGAGCCAGCCGTCTTTTAATACATCATTTGTTGCTTTTTCATCATTGTAATAGCATGTCATGACCCCTGGACCGCTTACTGCAAGCTCGCCAAGCTCACCGCGGTTAACCGAGTTTCCGTGTTCGTCAACAATCTTAACCTGCCAGCCATAGCCCGCTTTTCCTATTGCGCCAACCTTATGAATATTTTCAACTCCAAGATGCACACATCCAGGTCCAATTGATTCACTTAATCCATAGTTTGTGTCGTACTGATGATTTGGGAAAACCTTTTTCCATCTCTTTATAAGACTTGGCGGAACAGGCTGTGCCCCGATATGCATAAGCCTCCAGGCTGACAAATCAAGATTTGAAATATCAATTGTTCCGTCATCAATCGCATCAAGAATATCCTGCGCCCACGGCACCAAAAGCCACACAATTGAGCATTTTTCATCAGCCGCCGTCTGAATTATCCATTCAGGTTTAACACCCTTTAAAAGAACAGATTTTGCACCGACAACCAAGCTTCCGAACCAGTGCATTTTCGCGCCTGTATGATAAAGGGGCGGAATACAGAGGAAAACATCGTCTTTGGTTTGTCCGTGATGATTTTGTTCAGTTTTGCAAGCGTGGAGCAAGCTTTCGTGATTATGAAGGATTGCTTTTGGAAACCCTGTTGTTCCTGATGAAAAATAGATAGCCGCATTATCTTCTGGAGTAAGCCTTACTTCAGGAGCTTTAGATGTGCAATATGTAATCAGCTTATCATAGCTTTCTGCAAAGCTCGGGCAATCCTTTCCAACATAGAAAAGCTGTTTAACTTTCGGAATAACATCACAGATTTCTTCAACACGGCCAATAAATTCAGGTCCGAAAACCAAAACATCCGCCTCTGCAAGTCCAAGACAATATTTAATTTCATCAGATGTATATCTGTAATTTAATGGTACAGCCAATGCACCTGTTTTAAGTGTTCCAAAATATACAGGAAGCCATTCTAAGCAGTTCATCATAAGAATTGCAACCTTATCACCCTTTTTGACACCTCTGCTTAAAAGGAGATTTGCAAAACGATTTGCCTTTCTGTTAAAATCCTGCCAAGTAATTTCCGTTCTTCCGCTATCTTCAGAGTTAGGTGGAATGAGAGAATATTCCTTCCAGGTTACTCTCGCCTCAGAAATAATACTGGGGATAATTTCAACCAAAGCTGTATCGTTTGGAAAGTTAGCTTCGTTTTGTTCAAGATAATCCGTTATAACCATCTTTATTTCCTCCGTTAAATCTAAAACTTCTATCAATTAAATATTTTATTCTCCAAGAGATTCCTTACTTGAAACCGTCACAGAGCGGCTGTAGCACTCAAATATTGCATCAACCTTCGCCTTATCAGGTTTCTTTGAAACTATGTTAACAATGGGAACTATAATAAGTCCGCCGACCATAGCAATAACACCGCAGTTAATAGGTGACTGAATAATTTCAGGGAACATCGGTCTTATAAACATATTCAAAACCATAATGCCTGCACCAAATATAAAGCTTGCCCAAACAGATGTTTTTGTTGTCTTTTTACTATATAAGCCATACAAAAACGGAGCTAAAAATGCACCTGCAAGAGCGCCCCAGGAAATACCCATCATATCTGCAATATATCCCAATCTATCTTTATTAAGAGCAATGAAAGCTGAAATCGCAATGAAAACAACTATAAATATTCTCATTATAAATACTTGCTTTTTCTCGGACATATTCTTCATTATATTGTCTTTAATAAGGTCAAGAGTTAAAGTTGAGCTTGATGTAAGCACCAATGAAGAAAGCGTTGACATAGACGCTGATAAAACAAGCACAATAACTATTCCGATTAAAATATCGCTTCCGATTCCGCTTAACATATTCGGGATTATAGCATCATAGGTTTCCGCCTCAATGTCAACAGGGAAAATTCTGCCGAATCCCCCAAGGAAGTAACATCCTCCTGCAACGATAAGCGCAAACACTGTTGAGATAATTGTCCCTTTTGTTATATCCTTTTCGCTCTTAATTGCGTAGAACTTCTGCACCATTTGCGGAAGTCCCCATGTTCCAAGCGACGTGAGAATAACAACAAACATAAGATTTAATGGGTCAGGTCCGAAAAACGATGCAAATACACCAGGTATATCCGAAACAGTTGGGTCCTTAACCTTTGCAAGCTCCGTAAGTGAACCCATAAATCCGCCGTTTAAATTAAGAACAGCCGCGATAACCGCAACAATTCCGCCCAGCATAATCATTCCCTGAATAAAATCATTTATAGCTGTTGCCATATATCCGCCTGCAATTACATATATTCCTGTTAAAACAGCCATAACGATTACACAAACAGAATAATCAATTTTAGGAAATGCCATACTGAAAAGTCTTGAAAGACCGTTATAAAGCGAGGCTGTATATGGGATTAAAAAAACAAATACAATAAGCGAAGCAACAATTTTAAGTGCCTTACTGTCAAATCTTTTCTCAAAGAATTCAGGCATAGTTGCAGTTTTAAGACTTTGAGTCATAAGCCTTGTTCTTCTGCCTAATATTACCCATGCCATAAGTGAGCCGATAACTGCATTACCAATTCCAATCCAACTTGAAGCAACACCGAACTTCCAGCCAAACTGACCTGCATAGCCGACAAAAATTACTGCCGAAAAATATGAGGTTCCGTATGCAAATGCTGTAAGCCATGGACCAACATTTCTTCCGCCAAGAACAAATCCCGAAACACCCGTTGCCTGACGGCGGCAATAAAATCCGACACCTAACATAACCGCAAAAAACAATATAAGCATCAACACTTTAGCAAACATAATATCTGCCCCTTTCTTATACTTTTCAGAGGCACAAAAAACGCCCTCTGAAATTAAATTTCAGAGGACGAGAATTTCCCGTGGTACCACCTCAGTTTACCAACACTTCACAGCATCAGCCTTTACAGGTACTTTCATACCCTTGTGCTATAACGGGCACCCCCGTAGCAGCCTACTTGGAAAACCGTTCGGTGCTCAGCTCTCGGAATGTATTCAGATTAATCTATCTTACTGTCTCGCACCACCCGACAGCTCTCTTAAAGACTCAAAAAACCCTACTTGTTTCCGGTCGTCGCTTTTCGTAATGATACTAGTTTAGCATACATTTTTTTGATTGTCAAGAGTATTTTAAGAGAAAATAATTATTTTGTTGAATTTTCTGCTGATATATGCTAAAATTATATACGAGGTGAAAAAATGAGCGTTCTTGGAATTATTTGCGAGTATAATCCCTTTCACTTGGGACATAAATATCAGATTGAAACTGCAAAAAAACTTTGCAAGGCTGACACGGTTGTTGCCATTATGAGCGGAAATTATGTTCAGCGGGGAGATATTTCTGTTTTTGACAAGCAAACTCGGGCAAAAGCCGCCCTTTTAAACGGCGTCGATTTAGTTATTGACTTTCCGACAGTTATGTCCTTATGCAGTGCAGAGCGTTTCGCTTTTTGCGGGGTTTCTATTCTTGACTCAATGAATGTTGACTTTATTTCCTTTGGCACGGAAACTCTTGATATTATGGAAATTGCTGAAATTGCACATATTCTTTCTGAAGAGCCGTGGGAATATAAAGAAGGGCTTAATAAATATTTAAAGCAAGGACTTCCTTACGCCTCCGCAAGAAACAAAGCCTTATCAGAGCTTCTTGAATTTTCCGAGGATGTCGTTACAATGCCCAATAACATACTTGCTATTGAGTATATGAAGGCAAGATATAAAATCGACTCGAAAATTCAAGCTGTTCCTATCTATCGCAAAGGGAATGGTTATAATTCAGATAATACTGACGGCGGATTTATCAGTGCCACGGGTGCAAGAAAACTGATTTTCGAAAATTCGTCACTTAAAGGATTTGTCCCTGATAATGCACTTTCATTATACAAAGATGCAAAAACACACAGCATTGATAATATGGAAAAAGCAATTATTGCGAATTTATGCAAGCTTTCAATTGAAGAAATTGCTCAAATTCCCGATGTTTCCGAGGGACTTGAGAACAAGATAAAAAAATGTGCATTTGAAAGCAACTCATTTTCAGAGCTTTGCGACAATATAAAATCAAAGAGGTATGCCCACAGCAGAATACGGCGAATTCTTCTCCATTCTTATCTTGGCATAAAAAAATCTGATTTACTCCCGCCTCAATACATTAAAATTCTTGATTTTAACGAAAAAGGACAAAAACTTTTAAACAAAATAAAACAAGAGACAAAACTGCCTCTTGTTAAAAATTTTAATCAGATAATGCAACTTAACAATCCTTTGGCTGAGGATATGTGGAAGAGAGAGCTTATATTTGATAAAATATACGATTTATTCTGATTTTATTTTCTTCCAGTATTCCTTTGCCGCTTGTTCGGTTTTATTTTCACCGTACTCATAATAATGTTTATTCTTAATTTTGTCAGGCAAATACTGTTGCTTAACATAATGATTTTCAAAATCGTGGGGATAGAGATAATTCTGTCCCCTTTTCACATCCCCCGCACCATCATACTTCATATTTTGAAGCTGTCTGGGTATTTCACCTGTGTCTGTGTTTTCTATATCATAGAGTGCAGAAGCTAACGCCATATATGCCGAATTTGATTTCGGCGCAGTTGCAAGCAAAATTGCCGCATCCGCAAGGGGAATTCTTCCCTCAGGAAGTCCAAGCATCAACGCACTGTCAACACAGGCTTTAACAATAGGGATTGCCATAGGATAAGCAAGGCCTATATCCTCTGCCGCAATAACCATAAGCCGTCGGCAGGCAGACTGCAAATCCTCCGCCGCAATAAGTCTTCCAAGGTAATGAATTGCCGCATCGGGGTCAGAACCTCTGATTGACTTTTGAAGGGCGCTCATAACATCATACTGGCTGTCACCTTTTTTATCATACCTGAAAGCTTTTTGGGAAATTGCACTTTCCGCCACAGAAACATCAACAACAATTTCAGATTTTTCATTAGGAGGAGTATATGTAATCACAAGCTCCAGAAAATTCAGAGCCCGTCTCACATCGCCGTTTGCCTTTTGCGATAAAAACATACGGGCATCCTTTGAAATCTTTATCTTATCCTTAAAATCTTTTTGAATGGTTTTTATTCCTCTTTTCAAGGCCTCATCAATATCTTCAGGACTGACAGCTTTAAATTCAAATACAACGCTTCGGCTTAGTATGGCATTATAAATATAAAAGTACGGGTTTTCCGTTGTGCTTGCTATCAGTGTGATTTTCCCGTTTTCAATATATTCAAGCAGGGATTGTTGCTGTTTCTTATTGAAATTCTGAATTTCATCAAGATATAACAAAACACCGTTTTGCGACATAAGAGAATCAGCGTCCGAGCATATATTTTTAATATCTGTAACAGACGCATTGGTTGCATTAAGCTTATACAAAGTCCTGTTGCTTGATTTTGCTATAATATTCGCAACCGTCGTTTTTCCCGTTCCTGACGGACCGTAAAAAATCATATTGGGAATATTCCCTGACGAAACAATACTATTCAATATTTTATTTTCACCTAAAATATGCTTTTGCCCAACAACATCCGAAAGTTTATCGGGCCTTAATCTGTCAGCTAAAGGTGTATTCATACTAATTCCTCAATTTCTATTCTTCTATAACCTCTACTCCGCTTGTATCAGGGAGTTTAAGCCCTTCCTCAAGTATTTTAATATAAGAATCATATATAACTTTATATTGAGACGGAAATATAAATGTGAATCGGACAGTTCTGTCATCAGAAATCAACCCCTTTTCACAATAAAAAATCTCATCTTTATTCAAAGATATAACATACTGTCCGCCTATCAGTTCTTCAAAATCAACATTATTTCCAAAGAAAGCTTTTCTCTTTTTCACAATAGACTCAGGCGTTTCATTTTCCCCTATTTCATCATATCCATAATGGAGATAAGCCGTTTTATCAATAGCCATATACCCGTTTGTGCCTATATTTTCAAAATTCTTGGGGAAAATATATGTTATGTTTTGATTGCTTATTTCTTCAAATCCGGGACTTACATTAATTTCACTTAAATCTATTGAATTGGATAAATTTTTATCAAAGAGGAAATCAGAAAGAACTTCAGGTTTCTTCTCAAGGCTTTCTATTTCGATTTTATTTGTAATATCCTCTTTTGTTTTGCTTGTTTGTTCTTCCTTTTCGCCCTGCAACAGCAAGGTAGAGAGAGCAACAATTATAAGCAAAACAATAACAATCGCCACAGCTAAAACCAGAGTCCGTTTATTAGACTTTCCTCTGCTGAGTAGAGTAGATTTAAGCCCTCCTTGATGAGGGCTTAAATTTATAGTTTGCTGTTTTTGTCCGCATACAACACATCTTCCGCCTGTATTATAAGTATCGCAATTAGGACATTTCCATTTTTCGCAGGTATTATTCATAAAGCGGGTATTTTGCGCAAAGAGTCTTCACTCTTTCTTTAATTTCTTCCTTCTTGTTTTCAAAGTCTGTAATTGTCAAATAAATCATATCTGCAATTTCTTCCATATCTTCTTCCCCCATTCCACGGCTTGTCACAGCAGGTGTACCAATTCTTATACCGCTTGTAACAAACGGGCTCTGCGGGTCGTTAGGAATTGTGTTTTTGTTAACGGTTATGCATACTTCATCAAGTGCATGTTCTATTTCTTTTCCTGTCTTGTCAAACACAGTTAAATCAAGAAGCATAAGGTGGTTATCTGTTCCGCCGGAAACAATCTTAACACCTTTTTTAATGAGTGCCTTTGAAAGAGCATCAGCATTTTTCTTAATCTGCATTTGATATGCTTTAAATTCGTCAGACAGTGCCTCCTTAAAGCATACCGCTTTTGCCGCAATAACATGCATCAAAGGACCGCCCTGACATCCTGGGAAAACAGCCTTATTTATCATTGCACCGTATTTTTCTTTGCAAAGGATAAGTCCGCCTCTTGGTCCTCTTAAAGTCTTATGAGTAGTTGTTGTAACAAAGTCCGCATAAGGAACAGGGCTTGGATGAAGTCCTGCAGCCACAAGACCTGCTATATGTGCCATATCTACCATAAGATATGCTCCAACTTCGTCAGCAATTTCTCTGAATTTAGCAAAATCAATAGTTCTTGCATACGCACTTGCTCCTGCAAGGATGAGCTTCGGTTTATGCTTTAAAGCAAGTTCTCTTACTTCATCGTAATTTATAAGATGTGTTTCAGGATCAACACCATATGGGACCACATTGAAATACTTACCTGAAATATTAACCGGTGAACCGTGGCTCAAATGTCCGCCGTGGGCAAGATTCATACCAAGATATGTGTCCCCCGGCTCCATTGCCGCAAAAAATACAGCAAGATTTGCTGACGCTCCTGAATGAGGCTGGACATTGGCAAATTCAGCGCCAAAAAGTTTCTTTGCCCTTTCTATTGCAAGTGTTTCAACTATATCAACATATTCACATCCGCCATAATATCTCTTTCCCGGATATCCTTCAGCATATTTATTTGTAAGCGGAGACCCCATAGCCTCCATAACTGCCTCACTAACAAAATTCTCAGATGCAATAAGCTCAATCTTATTCTGCTGTCTGCCTGTCTCCAGACCAATTGCCTCAAAAACCTCCGCATCCGACTCCCTTAAAAATTTATATTCTCTCATAAAAATTTTCCTCCTAAGTCTTTACAAAATATATTATTTATATTATAATATATTTGTTGCTGTTTTGCAAGGGGGTAAACTCAATTTGAAAGAAAATTTATCTCAAAAGAAAAAACGTGCTGAAAAAATTATTCAAATTTTTCAGGCCGTCTATGGTGATGCGGAGTGTTCACTTAATTTTACAACACCCCTTGAATTGCTTATTGCAACACAACTTGCCGCCCAATGCACAGATGCAAGAGTTAATCTTGTAACGCCTGCATTGTTTAAAAAATATCCTGATGTATATGCATTCGCTTTTGCAGATGAATGTGAGCTTCAGGAGATGATTCGTTCTTGCGGTTTTTATAAAAATAAGGCAAGAAATATTATAGGTTGTTGTAGAAAACTTATTTCTGATTTTGGCGGAAATGTTCCTGATAATATGGACGATTTACTCTCTCTTCCAGGCGTTGGAAGAAAAACCGCCAATCTCGTTCTGGGTGATGTGTTCGGCATCCCCGGCATTGTGGTAGATACCCACGCAACGAGACTTTCAAATCGGTTTGGATTCACTAAAAATAAAGACCCTTATAAAATTGAACTTGATTTAATGAAAATTATTCCAAAAGAATATTGGTCGTGGTTTTGTCATTGTCTTGTTGAGCACGGCAGAGCATATTGCAAGGCCCAAAGACCTGATTGCCAAAATTGTCCCATTGGAGAACTTTGCCCAACTTATATGGGGTAATGAAATCGCAAAACTTTTTTATAAAATTTAATATTTGCTTTAAACTCATTTTTGAGTTTAGATATACAAGGACGGATATCGAAGTGGTCATAACGAGCGCGACTCGAAATCCATCAAATTATTTTGAAATTAATGGAACTTAAAACTCCGCAAACCCTGTAGCAATGCGGTTTTCAGCAATTGGTGCTGACATTAAAGAAAATCTTTTCTAATGGAATTTCTAATAAAACTTAATATTTACTATAAACTTTGAAAAAAGTTTATATAAATTTGGAGATGTACCCAAGTGGTTGAAGGGGTCGGATTCGAAATCCGAAAGGTCGGTCATGCCGGCGCGGGCGTTCAAATCGTCTCATCTCCGCCAATGACAAGACTTTTAAGGAAACTTAAAGGTCTTGTTTTTTTATTAAATCTCTGTTATAATTTCTTTGAGATAAGTTCACCACTCCTTCCTTATCTCACCAGAACAGACAGGTTCCGTTTGGAAAAAAGTGAACGACATAGAATGTATTATTGGAAGGGGGATGCGTATGAACAAAATTTGCTCTTTTGTAAGAAAAATAACTAATATTTTCAGAAACCTACAGGTAACTGTAACACTTAAGACACCGTTCATTGATTGCTCGTTCACCCCTGCGATATTTTAAGGGATTTGACCATCAAATCCCTTTTTGTAATATTTGTCTCAAAAAGCCGTTATATTTGCCCTACAATCGATTTAATCCATCTTACATGTGAAACTACCCTACCTGTCGTTAATAAGCACTTATAT
>JAZRTD010000251.1:0-1838 GCA_045651845.1 Clostridia bacterium
TCGCTGAATAATATTATCCATTCGGAGCATTACAGAAAATTCTTACAAGACGCCATAATAACCGTCAGAAATAATCGCTATGTTGTACCGCTCAAAGCAGAGTATAAAGGCGAAATAAGCGGTATAGTCCACGATATGTCAGCATCGGGCGGAACTCTTTTTGTTGAGCCGTCGTCGGTTGTCAGTGCGAATAACGAACTTCACGAGCTTTCTGCAAAAGAGCAGAGGGAGATTGAGAAAATTCTTGCGGAAATTTCAGCTCAGGTTGCGGAAAAGGTTTGGGAACTATCGGAAAACTTCAAAAATATAATTGAGCTTGATATAATTTTTTCAAAGGCAAAATATTCCCTTGGTATAAGAGGCGTTTGCCCGGTTTTAAATGACGAAGGAAAGCTTAATATCAAAAAAGGACGGCACCCCCTTTTGGACCCGCAAAAGGTTGTTCCGCAGAATATTATGCTTGGTGACGAATTTGACGCCCTTGTGGTGACTGGACCGAATACAGGCGGAAAAACTGTTGTCCTCAAAACAGTGGGACTTTTCTGCCTTATGGCGCAATCGGGGATATGTGTTCCTGCTGACGACGGAACGGTTATTCCTGTGTTTTCGGAGATTTTTGCGGATATCGGCGATGAACAGAGCATTGAGCAAAGTCTTAGCACATTTTCTGCACATATGAAAAACATTGTCCATATTCTTGAAAATCTGACGGATGACAGTCTTGTTCTGTTTGACGAGCTTGGGGCAGGAACAGACCCGACAGAGGGTGCGGCGCTTGCTACGGCGATTATTGATTATGTGCGAAATATGGGAGCAAAGGTTGTTGCAACAACCCATTACAGCGAGCTTAAACTCCACGCTCTTATGACGGACAGAATTGAAAACGCATCTTGTGAATTTGATGTAAATACATTAAGTCCAACATACAGACTCTTAATCGGCGTTCCTGGAAAAAGCAATGCATTTGCAATATCCAAAAGATTGGGGCTTCCCGATTATATAATTGAAAAATCAAAAGAACAGCTTTCAAAAGAAAGTGTCAAGTTTGAAGATGTCTTGACAGGCATTGAGAAAGACAGGCAAACTGCGGAGGCGGCAAGCCGTGAACAGTTAAGGCTTTCGGGGGAGGCACAGAAACTCAAACGAGAAATAGAAAATGAGCGCAGACGCCTTGAAAATGAAAAGGATAAGATTTTAAACCGTGCAAGGGAGAAAGCGGCGAAGATTATTGAAAGGGCGCAGGAGGAAACTCAGGAGCTTGTTGAAAAAATAAAGGCGGCGGAAAAAGAGCGTGATGAAAAAGAAACAAGACGGGTTATGGAAGAAGTCCGCCGTGATTTGGGTTTAAAACTTAAAAAGACGAAGAATCGCCCTCAAAGCCACGGAAAACCGCAAAAATCCAATGTAAATGTCAATACTTTAAAGCTTGGAGCATCGGTTCTTCTGGTTGATTTAAACGACAAGGGAAGCGTCATATCCATAAATAAAAAAGAGGAAACAGCGGTTATTCAGGTTGGAATTATGAAGATAACTTCCAAAATTTCAAATCTTGTTCTGCTCCCTGAAAATGACACGAAAGAGCTTATGAAGTTTGCACCGAAAAGGAAAGAGAGTATTGGAGCAAAAGAGGTCAGAACGGAAATTGACCTTCGCGGAATGCAACTTGAGGATGCCCTTATTGAAACTGACAGATTTTTGGATGACTGCATAATGGCGGGACTTTCAACCTGTACTGTTATCCACGGAAAGGGTACGGGAATTTTAAGAAATGGTATCCAGAATATGCTGAGAAAGAATGTCAGGGTTAAGAGTTACCGCTCCGGAACATATGGCGAGGG
>JAZRTD010000252.1:0-5704 GCA_045651845.1 Clostridia bacterium
AGGAAAAACACGGTTTCCTCTTTCAACCTTTGTTTCAACGCCTATTTCGTTGAAAAATTCGATAGTTTGGAGGTTTGTGAAACCATAAAATGCACTATACATAAAAGAGCGGTTTTTTGTCATATTATTTATGAGCTCTTCTGTATCTTCGCAGGCATTAGTAATATTACATCTTCCTTTGCCTGTTATAAGCATCTTCTTTCCCAAAATATCATTTTTTTCAATAATAGTTACATTATTTCCATTTTTTGCAGCTGTCCCTGCAGCCATAAGCCCTCCCGCACCGCCGCCAATAACAATAATATTGCGCATAATTAAGCCTCCTATAAAGGCAGGCGGCACAATTTATCTGTGCCGCCTAAATTTTTATACATAGTGTACTTTTTCTTTCATATCAACCATATCAGGGTCGATTTTATATTTTGCCGCTCTGCGGTTTTCAAAGAATTTCTCTGCAACCTGACCAAAGAGGGCATAGGACAATACATCCTCATCCTGTTCAATATATTCAGCAGCCTCTTTTTTGAGCTTATCAAGTTCAGGAGAGAGGAGGTCTGCAGGACGACAGGTGATTGGCTCTTCATCGCCAATTACCATTTTACGGAATTCTTCCGTAATCGGAACAGGAGTTCTTCCGTATTCACCCTTAACAATTCCCTTTGTTTCCTTGGAAATCATCTTATATCTCTCGCCCATAATAACATTGAGAACCGCCTGTGTTCCAACAATCTGACTTGTCGGTGTAACAAGAGGAAGCCATCCCAAATCCTCACGAACTTTCGGGATTTCCTTTAACACCTCATCAAATTTATCTTCCTTGCCCTGCTGTTTAAGCTGGGAAACAAGGTTAGAGAGCATTCCGCCTGGAACCTGATACTTGAGAGTATTAATATCAACGCCTAAAACCTTTGTATTCATAAGTCCTGAATCAAGATACTTTTCACGGAGCGGTTTGAAGTAATCTGCTATATCACTAAGGAGCGCAAGGTCAAGACCTGTATCAAATTCTGTCCCCTCTAATGTTTTAACAATTGTTTCAGTTGCAGGCTGTGAAGTTCCAAGAGCCATTGGAGAAATAGCACAGTCAACAACATCGACTCCTGCTTCAATTGCCTTAAGATATGTCATTGAAGCAACACCGCTTGTATAGTGAGTATGGAGCTGAATTGGGATTTTAACTTCCTTTTTAAGCTCTGTAACAAGTTTTTCTGCTTCATAAGGGATTAAAAGACCTGCCATATCTTTAATACAGATTGAATCTGCACCGCGGTTTTCATATTCCTTAGCAAGCTTAACAAAGAACGGAATATCGTGAACAGGGCTTATTGTGTATGAAATAGCCGCCTGAACATGACCGCCTTCCTTTTTCGTTGCATTTATAGCAGTTTCAAGATTTCTGACATCATTTAATGCATCAAAAATCCTGATGATATCAATACCATTTGCAATTGATTTTTGAACAAAGTATTCAACAACATCATCTGCATAATGTCTGTAACCCAAGATATTCTGACCGCGGAAGAGCATTTGAAGCTTTGTGTTTGGTGCGGCCTGACGAATTTTTCTGAGTCTTTCCCACGGGTCTTCATTTAAGAATCTAAGACAGGAGTCAAAAGTTGCTCCGCCCCAGGCTTCAATTGAATGGTAACCTACCTTATCCATCATAGAAAGAGCAGGTAAAATTTCTTCTGTTGTCATACGAGTTGCAATAAGTGACTGATGCGCATCTCTTATGACAGTTTCGGTAATTCCTACTTTAGCCATTTTTTATACCTCCATTTATCAATATGTTATTTTGCGAACATAGACAAAAATACTCCAGCCGCAACAGCACTTCCTATAACGCCTGCAACATTCGGCCCCATAGCGTGCATAAGTAAGAAGTTTGAAGGATTTTCTTTCTGTCCCTCAGTTTGTGCAACACGAGCCGCCATAGGAACGGCACTAACTCCAGCCGCACCGATAAGCGGATTGATTTTCCCGCCCGAAAGCTTGCACATAATCTTTCCTAAGAGCAAACCACCAACCGTACTGAAACAGAATGCAATAAGTCCGAGAGCAATAATACCGATTGTATTAACACTTAAGAAGTTTTCTGCGGTTGCAGTTGCACCAACTGTAAGCCCTAAGAAAATCGTAACAATATTCATAAGCTCGTTCTGAGCGGTTTTTGAAAGTCTTTCAACAACACCGCATTCTTTCATAAGGTTACCAAGCATAAGCATACCAACCAAAGAAAGAGCATCAGGAACGATTAAAGCAACAACTATTGTAACAACTATCGGGAAAACTATTCTTTCCGTCTTTGTAACTTCACGAAGCTGTTCCATAACAATTCCGCGTTCTTTCTTTGTTGTCATAAGTCTCATAATCGGTGGCTGAATAACAGGGATTAACGCCATATAAGAATACGCCGCAACCGCAATAGCCGGAAGAAGACTTGATGCCAATGTTTTTGTAACATATATAGCCGTCGGGCCGTCAGCACCGCCGATAATACCGATTGATGCCGCTTCCTTAACTCCAAAATCAATACCGGGCACCAATGAGCCAAGCAACAGCGCACCAATAAATGTAAAGAATACGCCGAACTGTGCTGCCGCACCGAGAAGAATACTTTTCGGATTTGAAATAAGGGGTGCAAAATCTGTCATTGCGCCAACTCCAAGGAAGATAAGCGGCGGATAAATACCAAGCTTAACACCCAAGTACAAAATATCGAAAAGTCCGCCCTCTTTTAAAATTAACCCCATATTAAGACCGCCGTCAGGCTTTAAATACTGAGGGTCTGTAAAAAATTCGGGATGCATAATCGCCCCTGCAAAAACAGGAAGATTTGATAAAAGCATACCAAACGCAATCGGAAGAAGCAAAAGCGGTTCAAACTTCTTAACAATCGCAAGATATAATAATACGCAGGCTATAACAATCATAACAGGAGTTCCGATAGCCTCAACCCAGTTGCCATTTTTAAACATTTCAACGAGTGCAGCAACACCGGTACTCTGTGCAAAGCCCAAAAAACTGTTTAAAATACTGTCCACAATATCACCCTTTCGTCAATATTAAGATTAAAAATTAACCTAAAGACACAAGGGCATCGCCTGTGTTGACAGAAGCTCCCTGATTTGCATTTACAGCAACAACCTTGCCGTCAGACGGAGCCATAATTTCATTTTCCATTTTCATAGCTTCAAGGATACATACAACATCCCCTGCTTTAACCATATCCCCAACATTAACCTTAACAGATACAACTGTTCCCGGCATTGGAGCCTTAACAACAGTTGAGCCGGCAGGTGTAGCAGCAGGCGCTGGAGCCGGTGCTGAAGCAGGAGCAGGTGCCGCTGCTGGGGATGGAGCCGGAGCTGTATAAACAGGTGCAGATGCAACTCCTCCAACCTCTTCAACCTCAACTTCATAGGATTTTCCATTTACATTTATCATAAACTTTCTCATTTTATTTACCTCCTTGGTTTATTAAAATCTTGAATTAATAGTTTCATTAAGTCCCGCTTTATTCCATGCAGGAGCATTATTCATAACTCTTCTGAAGGACTTAATCTTAAGATTATATGTTGATGTATTAAGACTTGCCGCAATCGCTGCAGTTAAAACAGCGATAAGTTCTTCGTCATCTTCAGTTGATACATCCTCTATCTGTTTTGAAGCACTGACAGGAGGAGCAATTACCTCTGTCTTCTTTTCAGCCTTGGGAGTAAAAATCTTCTCCATAATTTTGAGTACACACATAAGGATAACCAGAACTGCAAAAACGATAACAAGACCTATAATAGTAACTTGCCCACCAATCGAAAGAGAATCAAGCCAATTTTCAATTCTTCCGCCGTTTCCGGATTCATATAAATTTAATGCATCTTGAATTGTCATTATAATCCCCCTATCTTAAAGCGGAATATTTCCGTGCTTTTTAGACGGTCTTGTTTCGCGCTTGCTCATAAGCATCTCAAGGGCGCTTATAATTCTCGGTCTTGTTGAATCTGGCTCAATAACATCATCAACATAACCGCGAGATGCCGCAATATAAGGATTTGCAAACTTATCTGTATATTCAGCAATCTTATTTCGTCTTTCCGCTATCGGGTCATCTGCTGCCGCAATATCCTTACGGAAGATAATATTTGCTGCACCGTCAGGACCCATAACAGCAATCTCAGCGCTTGGCCAAGCAAAAACCATATCTGCGCCTATATGCTTGCTGTTCATAGCGATATATGCACCGCCATAAGCTTTTCTTACAATAACGTTAATTTTCGGAACAGTTGCCTCTGAGAATGCATAAAGCATTTTAGCCCCGTGACGGATGATTCCGTTATGCTCCTGAGTTGTTCCGGGAAGATATCCGGGAACATCGGTAAATGACACAATCGGGATATTGAAACTGTCACAAAATCTTATAAATCTTGCTGCCTTATCCGCAGAATTAACATCAAGGGAACCCGCCATAACTTTAGGCTGGTTAGCAACGATACCAACTGTTGCCCCGTTCATTCTTGCAAAGCCGATAACAATATTTTCAGCAAACTGTGAGAAAATTTCATAGAACGAACCATTATCAACAACCTCTGAAATAACTGTTTTTATATCATAGGCCTTATTTGCATCTACAGGCACGATATTTGAAAGTGTTTCAGAAAGTCTGTTAATTTCGTCTGTTTCCTCATAAACAGGAGCCATTTCAAGATTGTTTGACGGGAGGAATTCCAAAAGTTCCTTAACCTTTTTAAAGCATTCTTCCTCGTCACTGCAACGAACAGAAGCAACACCGCTCTTTGTTGCATGAGTCTGGGCACCGCCAAGTTCATCAAATGTAACATCTTCTCCGGTAACAGCCTTAACAACCTGCGGACCTGTTATAAACATCTGTGATGTTTTATCAACCATAAATATAAAATCGCAGATTGCAGGTGAATATACTGCACCACCGGCACAAGGCCCTAATATAATCGAAATTTGCGGAATTACACCTGATGCAAGCGTATTGCGATAGAAAATATCACCAAATCCTGCAAGGGCATCAATTCCTTCCTGAATTCTTGCACCGCCGCTGTCAGCAATACCAATAATAGGCGCACCCATTTTTATTGCCATATCCATAACTTTGCAGATTTTTGCCGCATGCATTTCACCCAGCGAACCGCCGATTACCGTAAAGTCCTGTGCATAGGCATAAACAAGCCTTCCGCAAACTGTACCGTAACCAACAACAACTCCTTCGCCCGGCGCATCGGTATTAGGCATATCAAACTCGTTTGAGCGGTGCTTTACAAATGCGTCTATTTCAACAAAGCTGCCTTCGTCAAACAGCATCTGTATTCTCTCTCTTGCAGTTTTCTTGCCTGCTTCGTGCTGCTTTTTAATTTTATCAGCACCGCCGCCTTGCTCAATTATAGCACGCTTCTGCTGCAACTCTTCTATCTTACTCATACTTTTTACCACCTCTGTTTTTATACTTGTTGTATCTTGGTTTATTATTTACTTTTCCAATGTTTTTAAGCATATTAACCTCAGATTCAGAAAGCTTACGGCACTTTCCTCTGGGCAAATGCCCCAAATTTAATCCTGCCTCACGAATTCTCTCCAGACGTTTAACAATACATCCGCACTCTTCAAACATTTTTCTAACCTGTCTGTTTCTGCCTTCGTGAATAGTTATTTCAAGCTTTGTCCCAAGCCTCGTCGC
>JAZRTD010000253.1:0-8467 GCA_045651845.1 Clostridia bacterium
TCATAAATATATTCAAGCACTCTTATATTTTTCTGCACTTCAAGGTCAATTCCTTGTTTCTTCAACAAATTTTTCACATTTTCGTACTGGTTATTTTTTCCCGCACTCATCACAATCTGATACTTATCCTTATTTTCCATAGAGGCAATCCAGTTTATAACCTGTTCATTAAAATACGATGCACCCAGACTTCCTCCGAAAACAAGGATAACCGGACGCTCATCAAGCTCCAGTTTTTCTCTTGCCTCTTTTTTGTTGGTTTTAAATAATTCAGGTCTTAAGGGATTTCCCGTAATCTCAATCCTCTTAGCCCCGCTTATATATTTTTTAGCATCTTCCATAGCAAGGGCAACAATGCTTGCCCTTCCCGAAAGAAGACGGATTGTCACACCCGGATAGGCGTTTGATTCGTGGACAAGAGTTGGAATTTTCATTTGCGATGCCGCCATAATAACAGGACCTGTCACATATCCGCCTGTTCCCACCGCAACATCCGGCTTAAACTTCTTTATAATCTTTTTGGTTTTCCTGATACTTTCAAGGATTTCAAAAAGATTTTTGAGATTTTTAAGACTTAAACTTCGTTTAAAGCCGTGGACCTTTATAAACTCTATATTATATCCGCTTTTGGGGACAAGGGTTGTTTCCATTCCCTCTTTAGTCCCGACAAATAAAATCTCCGTCTCGGGTTCCTTCTCTTTTATAAAATCCGCCATAGCGATAGCAGGATTTATATGCCCTGCCGTTCCACCGCCCGTAAAAAGAATTCTCATAATTTTCACCCTTTCATTGGATGATTTGTTCTATATCTTGACACATTTAAAACAACACCCATTTCAGCCATTGTTATAGCAAGCGCTGTTCCGCCATAGCTGAAAAACGGAAGCGGCATTCCCGTAACAGGCATTGAAGAAGTTACAACCGCAATATTAACAAGCGCCTGAAAGGCAATAAGGCTTATTATTCCAACAACCAGCAATGTCCCGAATAAATCAGGGGCACTAAGCGCAATTTTTATACCTCTGTAAATCAAAAATGCAAACAACGCTATAACTAAAATCGCACCGAAAAGTCCTAACTCTTCACAGATTATTGAAAATATAAAGTCATTCTGGGGTTCAGGAATATTAAGATATTTTTGTCTGCTCTGACCTATTCCCGCTCCGAAAAGACCTCCTGAGCCTATGGCATACAATGACTGAACTATCTGCCAACCCTCACCCTGTATGTCCTTAAACGGGTCTAAAAAAGTCGTGACACGGGCGAGTCTATACGGCGCAGAAGCAATCAGCACCACAACTAAAAGTACGCAAGGAATAGCCAGTGCCGCAACGTGTTTCCACTGAACCCCTGCAACAAAGAGCATTATTGCCGCCGATGACAGAATGAGCATAGTACAACTAAAATGAGGCTCCAGCATTATAATTCCTGCAAAAGCACCTAATATAACAAGATAGAGCATAAGCCCCTTAAAGGATTTCAGTATTTTATAGTTTTTCGCCAGGCTGTCCGCCATAAATAAAACTACACCGAATTTAGCCACCTCTGACGGCTGAAAGTTAATCGGCCCTAACTGAATCCAGCGTCTTGCATCGTTAACAACAACACCTATCCCTGGAATTAAAACAAGAATAAGCAGAAAAAAACTTCCGCTCAGGGCAATTCTTGCAAATTTCCGCCATTTCCTGTAATCAATGCTTGATGTTAAAAGCATCAAAAAACCGCCTATTATTGCCCACATAAGCTGTTTTTTGAAATAGTAAAAGCTATCGTGTCCTGTCATTGAGCTGGCATACGCCACAGGACTGCTTGCACTTAAAATCATTATAAGTCCAAAGGAAAGCAAAATCGCTATTATCCCCAAAAACTGAAAATCCATCGTTCCCATTTTAAGTTTTGGCAAGCTTATAATTTTCCCTTTTGGCTGACGATTTGCCATATCTATCTCCTCCAATTAAATTTTAAGCAAAGTACCCGATAACACAAAGCAGAATTGTTGCAACAACAAAAACCGATACAATCTTGCTTTCACTCCATCCGCACATCTCAAAATGATGATGAATCGGGCTCATTTTAAATATTCTTTTGCCTGTTTTCTTGAAATAAGCCACTTGCATAATAACAGACAACGATTCCATAACATAAACAAATCCAATTATAATAAGAATTATTGGCTGACGGGTATAAAGTGCCATAGCGCATACCGCTCCGCCTAAAAAAAGCGAACCTGTATCACCCATAAAAACTCTTGCAGGATACTTATTAAAAATTAAAAATCCAAACAATCCGCCAAGTAACGCTGACGAATAAAGGGCAACGGTGTCAAATCCTCTCATATTCGAAATAATCATATAGAATATTCCAATAACTATGGTTACACTTGTTGCAAGTCCGTCAAGGCCGTCTGTTAAATTCACACTGTTTACCGTGGCAAGCATAACAATTACGGTAAACGGAATATAGAAATACCAGAAATCAAGAGCAAATCCCGTAAAGGGGATAATTATTTTTGTTGAAACTGTCCCCGATGCAACAAACCATACAGTAAACACAACCGAGACAATCACCTGAAGGGAGAATTTCTGTTTTGCCGTAAGACCGAGATTTCGTTTAAGAATAACCTTTATGTAATCGTCTAAAAAGCCAATCGCCCCGAAAGACAGTGCCATTCCAAGCATAAGAAAAATACCTTTGAGATTTTTCTCGGGGAGAAATATTTTATAAGCCAAAAATCCAAGCGTAACGGATACAGCCATGGCAATAATAAATATAAATCCGCCCATTGTTGGTGTCCCTGATTTTTTCTTATGCCAAGACGGGCCTTCCTCACGGATTTCCTGTCCAAACTTAAGCTTATGTAAAAACGGAATTAAAAATATTCCGCAAACCGATGCTAAAATAAAGCTTACTCCAAGTATAGAAAGCGACTCAACCATTGTTTATTCCTCCGTGATTATTTCTTCATATAAGGCATCTGCAATCTCTTCAAGTCTGGCTCCTCTTGAGCCTTTGATTAAAATACAGTCACCATTTTCAAGTATTCTCTCAAGCTCTGAGATTGCCGAGCTGTTATCGTCAAACTGATGAACCTTATCCTTATCAAAGCCCGCTTCTATTGCGCCAACCGCAATATTTTTCGCCATATCCCCAACAGTAATGAGTAAGTCAATATTTTCTTCCCTCACCCATTTCCCCACGTTTTTATGGGATTCAACCGCAAATTCGCCAAGCTCGAGCATATTGCCCAGTATTGCAATTTTTCTGGACTCTCCGTCTTTTCCCTCAACAACGCCCAAAACATTAAGCCCTGACTTCATTGACGCGGGGCTTGCATTATAGCAATCCTTGATAATTGTATATTTTTCGGTTCTTATAATATTCTGACGCATACCGCCGGGAATAAATTCAGCAACTCCGCCCGCAATCTCTTCGCCGTTCATTCCATATTGAACACCAACCAAAATTGCAGCAAGAGCATTATAAATATGATGAACCCCCGGAACCTTTATTTCCGCTTTATAGGTTTCTCCGCCGATTTCAAACTCGAAAACCGTGGAATCTGAAAATCCGTTTATGTTTTTAGCAACAATTTCACACTCTTCGTTTTTAATTCCGTAGTATAAAATCTCATAAGGGAGCGTTCCGCGAAGTCCCCACAAAAGCGGGTCATCTCCGTTTAAAATAACTGTTCCGCCCTCTTGCATTCCCTCTAAAATTTCAAGCTTTGCCTTTAGAATATTCTCCTGACTTTTAAGGTTTTCTATATGGGATATACCGATATTTGTTATAACCGCCAAATCAGGGCGGACAATGTCCGTAAGTCTGGAAATTTCACCAAAATTACTCATTCCCATTTCTAAGATCCCGACTTTATTTTCAGAAGTCATTTTAAAAACCGTTAAGGGAAGACCTACCTCATTATTAAAGTTTCCCATTGTTTTAAAGGCATTGAACTTATGGCTGAGTACACTGTGAATCATATCTTTTGTGCTGGTTTTCCCAACACTTCCCGTTATGGCAACAATGGGAATATCGAACTGCATTCTGTAAAGCCGTGCAATATCACGGAGCGCCTTATATGTGTCATCAACAACAATAACGGGGTATGTTCCGTCCTCCTGATCCCAATGCTCAACAACCGAGCATACGGCACCTTGCTCCGATGCACTGCCCACAAATCGGTGTCCGTCAAAGTTTTCGCCCTTTAATGCAACAAAAACCGAACCCTCGATAATTTTTCTACTGTCTGTTATAACATCCTTAACAATCTCATCTGCATCAGCATACCAAAGCATTCCGCCTGTTGCTTTTGCAATATCCCCAAGTGTCAATCGCCATTCCATAACTTTCTCCTTCTATGCAAAAAATATTGCTACGCTTCAATATTTTCAATAAGCTTTAAAACAATTTCACGCTCATCAAAAACAATGGTTCTGTCATTTAAAATCTGATATGTTTCGTGACCTTTTCCTGCAAGTAATATTATATCATCTTTTTCCGCGTGGTCAAGAGCAAATTCTATTGCATCAAAACGATTTTCAACAACGGCATAGTCGCACCCCGTTCCTGAAATTCCCGACAGAATATCCGCAATTATGTCCGACGGTTTCTCGCTTCTCGGATTGTCGCTGGTAACAATACAGAAATCCGAAAGCTCTCCCGCAATTTTCCCCATTATAGGTCTTTTGGCTCTGTCACGGTCGCCTCCGCATCCAAAAAGTGTTATGACTCTGCCCTTTGCAAAGCCTCTGATTGTATTTATAATATTCAGTAGTCCGTCAGGTGTATGGGCATAATCAATTATAACCGTATAATCCTTGTTGGTTTTAACAACCTCTATTCTGCCCTTAACACCCTCCGCCATTTTAAGACCTTCTGCAATCTCATTAAGAGAAAATCCAAGACCTATGCAACAGGAAATAGCCGTAAGAGCATTATAAACCGAGAATTCACCCGGGATTGCCAAATCAATTTTTGTTTTTTGATCCCCATAGTATAGCTCAAAGTCAATTCCGTTTCCCCGAAGATTTACATCCTTTGCATAAACATCTGACAAATTATTCTTGCCATAAGTAATAACCCTGCAATTCTCCGCCTTACTTTTTAAATACTTTGCCGCATCTGAATCATTATTTATAACACCTATCTTGCACAGCGAAAACAGTCTGGATTTTGCCTCAAGATAATTTTCCATTGTCTTATGAAAATCAAGATGGTCCTGTGTTATATTGGTGAATGCTCCAACCTCAAATTTACAGGATGAAACTCTGTCAAGAGCCAGTGAATGAGAGGAAACCTCCATAACAACATACTCTGCTCCATTATCTGCCATCTGTGCCAAAAGCTCCATAAGCTCTATAAAATCAGGGGTTGTGTGATGGGACGGAATAACAGTTTTTCCGATAATATTCTGGTTTGTTCCGATAAGCCCTACGGTCTTGCCCGTATTTTCAATAATTGACTTTATGAGATATGTTGTGGTTGTTTTCCCGTTTGTTCCCGTTATTCCGATAAGTTTAAGCTTTTTGTCTGGGTGGTCATAGAAATTTGACGCGATGGTTGAAGTTTCCCGTCTCGCATTTTTAACTATAACCGTTGTGGCACCAACGCCGTCAATAACCCGTTCCGCCAGAATTGCGACCGCACCTTTGTTTATTGCTTCTTCCGCAAAATCGTGGCCGTCAACCTTAAATCCCGGAATACAGATAAAAAGATAGCCTGCCTTAACCTCTCTTGAGTCAAAGGTTATTCCCGATATATTAAGCTCCGCATTTCCTATAATCTGTTCAACATTAACATCCTTTAAAAGTTCTGAAAGCTTCATAAAGTTTCTCCTTTTTAGTCCCTGACTTCCGCATAAGAAAAGTTTAGGGTTATAACCGTTCCTGCCTCAACCGTCGAGCCTGCCGCAGGAAGCTGTCCTGAACAAAGCGCTGTTCCTGCCGTGTTTGAAACGCCTTTGATTTTAACATTCAGTCCAAAGTCCGTTAAAACCTTATTCGCCGCCGCCGGGGACATTCCCCTCACATCAGGAACCGTCACGCTTTTCTTATCCTGATTCTCCTCTGTGTATAAAACAATATTTGAGTTTTTGGAAATCTTATTATTTGATTTAGGCATCTGTTCGGTAACCTTGTCGCCATTTCCGTATATAATCGCCTTAAATCCTGCTTTTTCTATCGCAAGCTTTGCCTTATCGGGGGTTCTTCCGATAACATCAGGCACTAAAATATCAACAAATTGCATTTCCTCCTGAGTGTATTCAGGCTCAACATTAAGATACTGAAGAGTTTCATCAAGAATATTCTTAACAACTGGTGCCGCAATCAAACCTCCGTAATATGTATTGCCTGCAGGAGGCTGGTCGAGAATAACAAGGCAGGCAACCTGCGGGTTATCCGCCGGTGCAAAGCCTATAAACGAAGCCACATATTTTCCGTTTCCGCGGGGCTGTTTTTCGGATGTTCCTGTCTTTCCCGCAATTCTGTAACCTGCAAGGTATGCGTTTTTACCGCCGCCCTCCGAAACAACAGATTCAAGAATCGTCCGCATTACATCGCTTGTTTCCTTTGATACAATCTGCCTTACTTTAACAGGCGGAATATCCTTGACAACATTCATATCCTTATCAATAATCTGCTTAACAAGATGGGGTTGCATAAGGTTACCACCGTTAGCCACAGCAGACGCCATAGCAATCATTTGAAGAGGGGTAACATTAAAGCTCTGTCCAAAAGAAGATGTTGCAAGGTCAATCTCTTTAAAATTTGACTCTGCGTGGAATATACCCGACTGCTCGCCGGGGAGTTCTATTCCCGTTTTCTTTAAAAAGCCAAAGCCTTTAAGATATTTAATAAAATTCTTCGCTCCGACTTTAGCACCAATCTGTATGAATGCAGGGTTACAGGAGTTTTGAACTGCCTGCTGGAATGTCTGCTGGCCATGACCGTTACGGTTAGCACAGCTTATATTTCTGTCCGCAACCTTTATGCTTCCTCCGCAATAAAAATGGTCAGCCAAAGAAGATGTTTTTTCCTCAAGAGCCATTGCCGCTACCGCAATTTTAAATGTTGAACCAGGTTCATAACTGTCAACAACCGCCTTGTTTCGTCTTAGAAACTGGGTAACCTCCGTAACTCTTGAGTTATATTCATCCCCTTCTAATTCTTCAAGCTCATCATTTATATCGGGATATTTCTCCTCAACCGCCGCTGTTATGGCAAAAGGCTCATTTAAATCATAGTCAGGTTTTGTTGCCATAGCAAGAATTTCGCCGGTGTTAACATCCATAACAATAGCGGCCGCACCCTCCTCAAGGGAATTTTCTATTCTGGCATTTTCAAGATGCTTTTCCGCAAAATGCTGTATTGTTTCGTCTATGGTGAGAACAATACTGTTTCCGTCCTCCGCCGCAACATAACGCTCATAATTTTCAGGAATTTCCATTCCCGAAACACGGTCAGCCGTTACAATTCGCCCAGGCACTCCGCTTAAAACATCATCATAAACACTCTCAAGCCCCTCAAGGCCTTGATTATCCGACCCAACAAAGCCTATAACATGAGATGCAAAATTTCCGTAAGGGTAATATCTTTTTGTATCCTCTGTAAATCTGAATCCGCTTAAATTGTACTTGTTTATATATTCACGGAATTTGTCCGCCTCACTTTTTAAAACCTTCTTTTTTATGTATTGGAAATTGGTGTTACTGTTTATTCTTTCCAAAACGGTCTCTTCATTCACGCCAAGAATTTCAGAAATCTCCTCTGCAATTTCCTCAACACTCTGTTTAGTATTCTTTCTAACATCGGCAGGGGAAATACTAATAGTTTCCACAGTCATATTGCTTGCAAGGATTTTATTGTTTCTGTCAAGGATTTGCCCTCTTTGCGGAGGAATAACGTTGTCAACGGTCTGCTGTTCTCTTGCCGCAATTGTCAGCTCTTCTCCATCAATAATCTGAAGATATGCAATTCTCACTATCAACAGAAAAAAGCATAGTATTACTATGCTCATAACCGCTATTATTCTTTTCTTTTGTTTTACAGAGCTACCGTGATTTAGCACTTTAAGCATTTCGGCTCACCTAAGGCCGAGCCGTTCTCCTTTCCGATTTATTTTACGCTCTATACAATATATTTTATCCGTTGTCTTTTTATAACCTTCCTACCTGTTAATCAAATATATTCATAGAATCAACAAGCATACCCGAAGCGCCTTCAAGAGTTGTCTTTTCTTTTCTCTTTTCGTTTTCAGCAACCTGCACTCCTGTATCTCCGTTTTCAATATCAACATAGAACACCTGATATCGTTCAGGTCTTGTCATACCATATTCCTCTGTTGCAATAAACTGCAACTCCTCAAGGTCAAGATTTTTATCAATTTCCGCCTGAATTGCCTGATTTTCAGCAGTTATTGAGCTATATTCCTTTTTAAGATTTGTTATTGTTCCGTCAAGTTCATCAAG
>JAZRTD010000254.1:0-1649 GCA_045651845.1 Clostridia bacterium
TGCGTTTCTGCCCATTATTTCAAGGACAATAACGGATTTCATTTTATAAACCGAGATGTCAAGAGCGAGACTTCTTGCAGTGTTTGCGACAAATCTTGCCGCCGAGCCAAATCCCGGGGAATGGTCAGTTATGGCAAGGTCATTGTCTATGGTTTTGGGAACTCCGCAAATCCGAATGTCGGAGTTTATTTTTTTTGCATAACGGCTTAATTTATCGGCAGTATCCATTGAATCGTTACCGCCAATATAGAAAAATGCACCAATATTGTATTTTTTAAATGTTGCAAAAATCTTTTTGTATGTTTCCTCGTCCTCGCCCAGTTTCTTTCTGCAGGAACCAAGGAAAGATGACGGAGTTTGCTTTAAAAGCATAAGCTTTTCTTGTGAAAAATCTGTAAGGTCTATAATTTCATCGTCCAAAACTCCTGTAATTCCGCCGATTGCACCGTAAATTTTCTCATAACCCGATGTTTCCTGACCGCCGGCTATAACCCCTGCAAGGGATGAATTTATAACTGATGTCGGTCCGCCCGACTGTCCGATAAGTATATTCATAGTCAAATCCTTTCTCTATTGTCTGATTTGTCCGTTGCCTCTGATTTGATATTTGGTTGTGGTGAGCTCGGTCAGTCCCATAGGTCCGCGGGCGTGAATTTTCTGAGTGCTTATGCCGATTTCAGCACCAAAGCCAAATTCAAAGCCGTCTGTAAATCTGGTTGAGGCGTTAACATAAACCGCTGCCGCATCAACTTCTTTTAAGAATTTTTGTGAGGATAAAATGTTTTCAGTTATTATTGCCTCGGAATGAAGGGTCCCGTGAGCATTTATATGAGAAATTGCCTCTTCCAGGCTGTCAACAACCTTAACCCCGATTTTAAGAGCGAGGTATTCCTCGTCCCAGTCCTCTGCCGTGGCAGGGGTAGCAAGTCGGTCAATTTCAAGAACTTTTTCGTCACCAACAATCTCAACTCCTTCTTCGCGGAGGGAGGAGAGCATAGTCGGGAGAAAACGGGCTGCAACATCTTTGTGAACAAGAAGCTTTTCTGCCGCATTACACACAGAAGGACGGGAGGTTTTTGCGTTTATAACAATATTCTTTGCCATAGAAAGGTCTGCATATTTGTCAACATAAATATGACAATTTCCTGTCCCTGTTTCAATTGCGGGAACGGTTGCATTTTGGGTAACCGCGCGGATAAGCCCTGCTCCGCCTCTTGGAATAATAACATCAAGGTATTCGTTAAGCCTCATAAGTGCAGTTGCGGTCTCTCTTGATGTGTCTTCAATAAGATTGATACACCCTTTCGGAAATCCTTCTCTTATAAGAGCGTCCTGCATAACACTGACTAAGGCCAGATTTGTTCCAAGCGCCTCTTTTCCCCCTCTTAAAATACAGGAATTGCCTGATTTTAAACAGAGAGCTGCCGCATCAGCGGTAACATTGGGACGGGATTCATAAATTATACCGATAACACCAATGGGAACACGGACTTTCTCAATTTCAAGACCATTAGGACGTTTGTCTCTCGATACAAAGGTTCCAATGGGGTCGGGAAGCTCCGCAACCTGCTCTATTCCTCTGGCAATAGCGGAAATCCGGGCGGGAGTGAGAGTGAGTCGCTCTATAAACCCCTCATTTTGCCCCGAAA
>JAZRTD010000255.1:0-2370 GCA_045651845.1 Clostridia bacterium
TTCCGCCTGCCATAAATTCAACTGCAACCTCTTTTGAGATTGTGTCAGTAGTCATAATGGCCTCTGCCGCATCTAACCCGCCGTTTTCGGAAAGGCCCTTGGCAAGAGGCGCCATTCCCTCTGCGATTGGAGCAAGGTCAAGACGCTGACCGATAACCCCTGTTGATGCGATAATAATATCGTTTTCAGAGATAGAAAGGGCATCAGCCGCCAGCTTGCTCATTTTTTCAGCAATCTCAATTCCGTCAGCATTACAGGTGTTGGCATTTCCGCTGTTGCAGATAATCGCCTGAGCCTTGCCGTTTGAAATATGAGATTTTGTAACAGTAAGGGGAGCCCCCTTAACAAGATTGGTTGTGTAAACCGCCGCCGCATTGGCAAGCTTTTCACTGACAATAAGAGCCAAATCCTTTTTCCCCGGATTTTTGCGGATTCCGCAATGAACTCCATTGGCCTTATATCCTTTTGCGGCACAAACGCCGCCTTTTATTATATTCATATTAAGCTTCCTTTCCTAAACATTGAGTCCCGTCTCTTCAGGCAGACCGAGAAGAATATTCATATTCTGGATTGCCGAGCCGGAAGCACCTTTTCCAAGATTGTCAAATCGGGCAGTCAGTATCATTCTGTCCTCATTTCCCAAAACAGAAATTTCCATATCATCTCTGTCAGAATAAGCGTTGGCGGACATAAATCCACCTTCGTCAGGGGTTTCAATAAAGTGAACAATCTTTGAATTATATCGTTCTTTGTATATTTCGCGGATATTTTGGATTGTTCCTTTTAAATCCTCTTTAAAGAGGGGAACAGTAACCTCCATACCGCTGTAAAAATCTGCAACAATTGGCGAGAAGCAGGGAAGTGAATTAAGTCCTGTTATTTTCGCCATTTCTTTTAAATGCTTATGGGTTTGAGTAAGTCCGTATTGTCTTGGTGCATCAAGATAAGGCGAGCGGTTTTCGTCACCATATCCTGCAATCATCTGCTTTCCGCCGCCGCTGTAACCCGTTATGGAAAAACAGGTAAGTCTTGCATCGGGCGAAATTAGCCCTGCATTTATAAGGGGTTCAACCAAAGCCACAAATCCGCTGGCGTGACAACCGGGGTTTGCAATTCTCTTAGATTTTGCAATCCTTTCGCGCCTATCTGTAAGCTCCGGAAAACCGTATTCAAAAACCTCGTTTGTTCTGTGAGCCGTTGAAGTATCAATGATGGCGGTATTGGGGTTTGAAACAAGGGAAACTGCTTCAATTGCCGCGCTATCTGGCAGACACAAAAAGGCTATGTCGGCGCTATTTAGCGCCTCTCTTCGGGCATTAACATCTTTTCTTATCTCATCGGGGAGAATAAGAAGGTCAATATCCGCTCTTTGCGACAATCTCTCGTTAATCCGAAGACCTGTTGTTCCGGCACTGCCGTCAATAAATACTTTCGTCATTTTTACGCACTCTCTCACAAACAAATTTGGCAGAAAAATTCAAATAAGAAAATCTTCACCACATACCATTATACTCCTGAGGGCTTGATATGTCAAGGAATTTGGCGAATATTCGACCATTTTAACTATTTTTTTGTATCATTTTATTCTTTTATATGCAATTTTCACTTAATAATCTTGCTGGAATACGAAAAAGAGGCTGTGGCAAGATGAAATCTCTCGCCACAGCCTTAAAATTTAACTTTTGCTGATTTCGTCAATGCTTATATTTTTTCCGCAGGACAAAAAGCATATATAAGCATCCTTAACGCTTTTCCCTGTGATTGCCTCAAGGCCCTTTTTGTAGGCCGAAAGCTGATAATAATATTTTTTTGCACGCTCTAATATTGTGCTTTCATCAACCTTATCAGTCTTGTAATCAAGGAGAACAATGTTTTCGTTATCCTCAATGAAAAAGCAATCCATTGTTCCCTGAAGCAGAATTTTTCTGCCTTTTCCCTTTTGTTCGGGGTAAAAATCACCGGCGTCCGCCTCGGAATAAAAACTGAATTCCTTGTGGATTTCCTTGGCACTTTTCAGCCTTATCCCCACGTCGCTCTTAAAGAAATTGAGAATGGATCGAGTGTCAACGACGCTTCCCTGAACGGAGCTTATAATTCCCCGCTCCGCCATAGCCGAAATCTCATTTTTGATTTCTTCTTCCGAGTTGGTTTTATCAAAATCGATGTGCTGAAGAACAAAATGAGTTATAGTTCCTATATCCGTTGCGGATAGCATAGAAATATCCGAGGACGATATCATTGGAACCGTGAAGATATGCGGGGTATATATCTCCTCTTCGCTCTGCCTCCGTTTTGCCTCACTAACGGACATTTTGACAGGAAGAGCGGTATCCTCTCTGTGCTGATTTTTAAGCTTTTCCAAAATATTTT
>JAZRTD010000256.1:0-2187 GCA_045651845.1 Clostridia bacterium
CCCCTTAAAATGCTTTCATCCCGAAGAGACGGAGACCAGTCGTGGAAAAGGTTTTCGTCAGCGGAAACAGTCCTGTAAAGCCTCTTATCGGGGATAACAGGATTTCCGTTTTTATCACGGGTAAAAGCCGTGCGGTCAAGATAAAGAGCGCGCTCACCACTTTCAAATTCCCATAAGAGTCTGGAATATTGCTCATCTGCATCACGAATTAAATCGCAGGCAGTAGCAAAGGCCGAAATTCCCAAAGGAGAATAAGGATCAACCGTGTTTGAATAAGGCATTTTGAAATAGGTGAAAAGGGGAGAGTTAAGTCCGTCAATTTGAGTAAAAGGCTCAATATCGCTCCAGACAGAAACATTTGATAAAGAAATTTCCTTTCCTAAATCGGAAAGGGAAGAGCTTTTAAACGCACGGTTTTCAATAATGTAACTGTCATTTTCAGGATGATGATATTCAAGACGGGTGAAATATCCCTCGTCAGATGTAATCCTGTCAAGGAAAATTGCGGAAATCAGCCTGCCCGAGCCGTCAAAGGAAACGGGGATGAAATTATTAGGCTGAACAAAATCAACGGAAACGGAATTGCCTGAAAAACTTGGCTTAAAGATAATTCCGCCAAGAGCGGCAGCAAGCTCAACATACTGGCGTTTTCCCAATAGGAAATGCTGATAAATACCGTTTAAATAATCCGCCCTCTCGCTTCCCGAAATTTCAGAAACCATATCAATAGTGGCAAGTCTTGCAAATTCGGAAGAAACCCCTGCCGCAATGTTAAGGCTTCTTGTGTTTTCGGAAAGCCAGGGTGAATTGTTTTGATACATATCCGTCCACAAGGAAACTGCGGCGGACATAGAATCGGAGGAGGGAATGTCAAGGTTAAAAACCGAAGCGGCGGCTGTCTTAAAATTGAAAGGAGCCGTCTTTTTGAAAAATGAGTTAAAAAAATTCATAATGTCCTCCTGAAAAAAGTGAAGGAGTCCCTACCAGCCAAGTCGCCTTAAAACTGAGTAGGAAAAGTAACGCAAATCGTCTAAAGCATGGTCGTTTTCTTTTATGACGGAGTCAGAGGAAGCGGAAGAATCCCATCGGTAGGACAAAAATTCATTTATAATTCCCTCACAGCTGCGGTGGATTTTTATATTTCCCCCCGAAAGCAGAGAGGAGGTGTAGCGTATCCCGTCAAGAACGGAATTTGACGCCTTTTTAACAGAAAAAAAACCGTGTTTTTTAATGCAGGCAATAAAGGAAGCAGCGGAAGGGTCAATAATGACGGATTGAATGGAATATCCTTTGGCAAGCTCTGATAGTGCCTCGTAGTATTCCTCATCTGTGAGAATTTTCCCGTTTCTGCCACTATGATAGTATTCCTTAATGCGGTACGCGGTTTTGTTTCGATTATCAACACACCAAAGTCCCATAGAGCAAGGATTTAAGGTCCCGTAGTCAATGGAAATGTAATATTCCCCATCTTTTGGAGCTGTGTCGAAAATGTGCTTTTGGGGACTGAAATTAGGGTAAACAAGCCCCTCCGATGCCGCCCATTTTCCAAGAACATATCTGTCGTAAAAGACCGAACCGAGGTATTCCCGCTTAATATTTTCACGAACAGATTGGGGAAGATAAGGGTTATCATCAATGGTGTATTGCTGATAGAAAATATCAGCATCGCTGTCAATAAATTTTTTGAACCAATGGTTAGGCGAGTCAGGATTGCAGGTCCCGTCAAAAAGGCTGTATTCCTTGTCAAGACGGGATTTAAGCATATTAAAAACTTCAGGGCTCCAGGTGGCAACTTCATCGCCGTAGCAATATTTAATACTTGCCCCGCGGATTTTATCAACCTGGTTTACGGTGTCAGCCCCAAGGCAGTAAACCGTCTCCCCGAAAAGAGTGGCAGTGTTATTGGCTTTAATATCGGAAACTAAATAACTTCCCCATAAGCTTTGCATAGGTTCGATTATATTTCTCGTAAGAGAGCCCCGTGTGTTCCCGAGAAGAACAATAAGACCGTCTTGCTCTTTTAGTGAGCGGATTCGTTTGGGAATGACAAAATAATCCATATAGGTTTTCCCCGAGCGTGTTGCTCCTGACTTTATGTTCCAGCGGTGATTGGCAAGAGAAAAATAAGAAAGCTGTTTTTCGGAAAAGGACATCAAATAACCCCTTTAATAGAACTTAGAACATTGT
>JAZRTD010000257.1:0-1223 GCA_045651845.1 Clostridia bacterium
GATTGCTTAAGACTGCTTAAAGAACATAACGTGAGCAACGGAGTTATCCATTGTTTCTCGGGAAGTGCCGAAACCGCAAAGGAGATGCTGAAAATGGGACTCCATATCTCGTTCACAGGCGTTTTGACCTTTAAAAATGCAAGAAAAGCTATAGAGGCTCTTAAGGTTGTCCCAATGGACAGACTTATGATAGAAACCGATTGCCCGTATATGGCGCCCGAGCCGTATAGAGGAAAAAGGAATTATAGCGGATATGTGATTAAGGTGGCGGAGAAAATCGCTGAAATCAAAGGAATGACGGCAGAGCAGGTCGCGGAGCAAACAACGAATACCGCCAAGAAATTCTTCGGGATATAACCTTTCTGCGGGATATTAACTCTTCGATAAAAAATAAAGCAACCAATTCGGCAAACTGCCGAATTGGTTGCTTTATATTTATTACTCTTGCACAAAAGCGTTGATATAATAGGAAATATTAAAAGTGACGAAGAATACAAAGCAAAAAAGAGATAAAATATGACAAAAATAAATTTATATTTGTATTGACAAATTTGCAAAATTCTGTTAATATATAATTAAGTTATTATCGGGTGTACTGTATCTTTGTGCCAAAAACAGGATAGAAATTTGAGTCGAAAAACCTCAAAAAAGCTTGATATAACAAGGGATTTTGGCAATTGTCGCCCTCAAGGGGAAGCCAATACATAACTTTAGTAAAAAATTAATTAAATATATTTCTATGAAAAGCCGGTGCGTTAAGAAAATATGCCGGGGGCATATTTTTAGAGAGGATAGGAACGACAGTTCCGACTATAAAAAGAAACTCTGAAAGAGTTTCGCCTTACCCTTTTCGCTATTAGCTAAAAGAGGGGAACAACGTTCCGCATTAACTTTAGTAAAAAATTAATTAAATATATTTCTTAAAGAAAAGGAGAGAAAAAAGCTATGAAAAAACTTATTGGAATCATCTTGGCGCTTTGTATGCTCACAACAATGGCATCTGCTGCTGTTACTGGTAATGCAACTGCATCTGACTTAGAGAAGATGACTGTTACAGTTACATACGAGGGTCTTGCTCGGGACGCTCAGGCAACATTGCTCGCTTATAAAGTTGCTGACAGCGCAACAGCATCATCTATCCCTGCTTTTGATAACAACCCATTATCAATCGTTGGTATCGATCAGGAAGCTGTTGACGGAGAATTTGAATTCAAGGTTGCTAA
>JAZRTD010000258.1:0-11579 GCA_045651845.1 Clostridia bacterium
GTGCCAAGCACTGCAGGGGAAAAGAAAAATAACCAGGCGGAGAGGATAATTGCCCTGCTTGGAGGCAGAGAGAATATATCATTTGTTGACGCCTGTATGACAAGGCTTCGTATAACTGTAAAGGAGCCGTCAAAGGTGGCAGAAATTGAGGAATGGAAGAAAGAAGGAGCGCTTGGACTTTTCAAAAAGGGAACGGGGATTCAGGCGGTTTACGGCCCGAAAGCCGATGTTTTAAAGTCGGATATAAATGATATTTTGTAGGAGGAAAAATGAAACTTTTAACCATAAATACTCATAGCTTGCTTGAAGAAAATTATGAAGAGAAGTGCAATATTTTCGTGGACGCTTTAAAAAGAATAAAACCTGACATTATTGCAATGCAGGAGGTTAATCAAAGAATTGACGGGGAAATTGCCTCATCTCCTCAGGTTTTTGGATTCAGAGGCGAAACGAAAATACCCATAAAAGCGGATAATCACGCTTTAAAAATTTCACAGATGTTTGAAAAGTGCGGAGAACATTACACTTTTTGCTGGGACACAATTAAGTGCGGATACAATAAATTTGATGAGGGAATTGCGGTGTTTTCAAGAAAGCCTATTGAAAAGGCGGAAAGCTATTTCCTGACAGATTGCAAGGAGTATGATAATTTTAAAACAAGAAAAGCCCTTGCAATTTGGTCTGATGATAAAATATTCGTGAGCGTTCATACGGGTTGGTATGACGATGAAGATGAGCCCTTTTCAAATCAATTAAAGGCTCTTAACAAGGCACTGAAACCTTACGGAGATAAAGAAATCTATCTTATGGGGGATTTTAATGTTCCGTCTCACCGTGAAGACGGAGGATATCCTGAAATTTTGGCAACGGGATGGTTTGACACTTATAATATGGCGGTAGACAAGGATGGCGGTTATACAGTTGAGGGGAAAATCGACGGATGGCTTTATGAAAGCGAGAGAAAGCGTATTGACTATATTTTTGTAAATCGGGAAATGCGGATTGCCTCTTCAAGGATAATATTTAACGACAATAACGAAAAGCGGATTTCGGACCATAACGGTATTTTAGTTGAGATTTAAAGGAGGGGAAATATGCGCAGAGCAGGAGTTTTACTTCCCGTCACCTCTCTTCCGTCAAATTACGGAATAGGATGTTTTTCGGGGAGTGCATACACTTTTGTTGATTGGCTGGTCAGCGCAGGGCAGAGCTATTGGCAGATTTTGCCCCTAAGTCAAACAGGATACGGGGATTCCCCGTACCAGTCCCCCTCATCTTATGCAGGAAATCCATATATGATAAGCCTTGAGGCACTAATAGAGGAGGAGCTTTTAACAAAAGAGGAGTGCGACAAGGCGGATTTAGGGGACAAAGAGGAAAGCGTTGACTATCAAAAGCAGTTCGAAAACAGATATCCTCTTTTAAGACAAGCCTTTTTAAGGTTCAGAAAAAACACAGACTTTAGAAAATTTAAAGAAAAAAATGCGGATTGGCTTGATGATTATGCCCTTTTTATGGCCATAAAGGACAGCTATGGCGGACTTCAGTGGCAAAAATGGGACGAAAAACTGCGAGACCGTGACAAAAAGGCAATTGAAAAGTTTTTGGAAACGGGGTTTGAAGAAACAGAATTTTATAAATTTCTGCAGTTTAAATTTTTTGAGCAGTGGGGTAAACTAAAAAAATATGCAAACCAAAAGGGTGTTTTGATTATTGGGGATCTTCCCATTTATTCATCAATGGACAGCGCAGATGTGTGGGCAAATCAGGAATATTTCAAGCTCTCCGAAGACGGACTTCCAACCCTTGTTGCAGGCTGTCCCCCTGATGGCTTTTCGCCAAAGGGCCAGCTTTGGGGAAATCCTGTCTATGATTGGGAAAAGCATAAAGAGGATGATTACGGCTGGTGGATAAAGCGAATCCAACATTCTTTTGATATGTATGATTTGCTTCGGATTGACCATTTTCGCGGTTTTGATGAATACTATACAATCCCGTACGGAAGCGCTGATGCAACCGATGGAAAATGGGAGAAAGGCCCAGGAATTGAGCTTTTTAATAAGCTGAAATCCCAAGTCGGGGACAAGGAAATTATTGCAGAGGATTTAGGATTTGTTACTCCGTCTGTTAAAAAGCTTTTAAAAGATACAGGCTATGCGGGGATGAAAGTCCTTGAGTTTGCCTTTGATAACCGTGACACAGGGGAAACAAATGATTATCTTCCCCATAATTACCCCGAAAATTGCGTTGCATACACGGGAACTCACGACAATCAAACCCTTTATTCCTGGCTTATGGAAAGTCCCGAGGATGAAATTCTGGCGGTCAGAAAATATCTTTGCAATTATTATACGCCAACGGATAAGCTTGTTAATCCCCTTATATCGGTTTTAATGATGAGCGGTGCAAAGATTTGTATTGTTCCCATAGGCGATTATCTGAGTCTTTCGGATAATGCCAGAATAAATAAACCGTCAACAGTAGGAAATAACTGGAAATGGAGACTAAAAAAAGACGAGCTTACCGACAAAAAAGCGGAAGAAATATATGAAATGACAAAACGCTACGGCAGAGACGGGGATGTATTAAAATGCACAGACCGCACAAAGTGCTAATGACAGAGAAAAAGCGTGGCCAATTGGTCACGCTTTTAATATTTTACTGCTTATCCTTTAAAAGGTCGCGGATTTCTGTGAGAAGCTCTTCACTTGTAGGACCTGCAGGAGCAGGAGCTTCCTCTTCAACCTTTTTCTCAAACTTTGACTTTGCTTTTGTTATAATTCGCAAGAAAATAAAGATACAGAAAGCGATAATGAAGAAATCAATAACGCTCTGGATAAATGAACCATATAAAAGCGCATTTTCCGCAACTTCGACACCGTCAACAGTTGTTGCAGGGGTTATAACCCATTTAAGATCATTAAAATTTATTTTGCCAATCAAAAGAGAAAGGAGCGGTGTTATAATATTATTAACCAGCGCTGTAACGATTTTCCCGAAAGCACCACCGATAATAACGCCGACAGCCATATCAATAATGTTTCCCTTAAAAGCAAATTTTTTAAAATCACTCCACATAAAAGAACCTCCAATTTATATAATAAAGACATTATACCACATTTTTCGCGGAAAGAAAATAAAAAAATACAGGTATTTTTAACAAAATATTTTGAAATGTATAGACAAAATATATAAAATGGGGTATAATTTCATTTGTGAAAGATGAGGTTTATAGAATGAGAAGAGAAGATTTAAGAAATATTGCAATTATCGCCCATGTTGACCATGGTAAAACAACTTTGGTTGATGAAATGCTTAAGCAGGGCGGAATATACAGAGAAAATCAGGTTGTCGCCGAAAGAGTTATGGACAACAACGATTTGGAAAGGGAGAGAGGTATAACAATCCTTGCGAAAAATACCTCTGCCTATTATAAGGATATTAAAATAAATATTGTCGACACACCGGGGCACGCAGACTTTGGCGGTGAGGTTGAGCGTATACTTAAAATGGTAAACGGTGTTATTCTTCTGGTTGATGCGGCGGAGGGCCCTATGCCTCAGACACGCTTTGTTCTTCAGAAGGCACTTGAGCTTAATCACAGAATTATAATTGTTGTTAATAAAATTGACAGACCGGATGCAAGACTTTCCGAGGTTGGCGATGAGGTTTTAGAGCTTTTGTTTGACCTTAACGCAAACGAGGAACAGCTTGACAGTCCTATAATTTATTGTTCGGGAAGAGCTGGGACAGCCTCTCTTGACCCGTATACACAAGGGGAAAATCTTGAGGTTCTTTTTGAAACTGTCAAGAATTATATAAACCCTCCCGAGGGAGATGAAAACGGCGAGCTTTCTATGCTTGTTTCGTCTATTGAATATAACGAATATGTGGGAAGAATTGCGGTTGGCAGAATTGAGAGAGGAAGCCTTAAACAAAATCAGGAAATTATGGTTTGTGATTACCACGAAAAGCATCAGCCGTACAAGGCAAAGGTGGTTAATATCTACCAGATTGACGGTCTTTCAAAAACTGCGGTTGAAACTGCAACAGTCGGGGATATTGTCTGTATATCAGGTATAACCGACATAAATATCGGGGATACGGTAACATCCCTCGCTGACCCAACACCGCTTCCTTTTGTTAAGATAAGCGAGCCGACTATCGAAATGACATTCTCGGTTAACGACAGTCCTTTTGCGGGGAAAGAGGGGAAGTTTGTAACCTCCCGTCAGCTCCGTGACAGACTTTACCGTGAGCTTTTAAAGGATGTATCCTTGCGTGTTTCTGACGGTGACCACACAGACAGCTTTAAGGTTGCAGGCAGAGGGGAAATGCATATTTCAATTCTTATTGAAACAATGAGAAGAGAGGGATTTGAATTTTCTGTCAGCACTCCGAAAGTTCTTTATAAGGAAATTGACGGAGTTTTGAATGAGCCTATGGAAAAGCTGGTTATTGATGTGCCTGAAGAATCTATGGGTGCTGTTATGGAAAAAATGGGAATAAGAAAAGGCGAGCTCCTCAATATGACTCCCGTTGGGAGCCGTATGCGCCTTGAATATAAAATTCCTGCACGCGGTCTTTTGGGATATCGAAACGAATTTATGACCGATACAAAGGGCGAGGGAATTTTAAACTCGGTATTTATGGGATATGAGCCGTTTAAGGGCGAAATAACAAAGAGATTTACAGGCTCTTTGGTGTCTTTTGATACGGGAGATGCCGTTGGTTACGGACTCTTTAAGGTTCAGGAGAGAGGAGCGCTCTTTATCGGCCCTAATACTCCTGTTTATGAAGGAATGATTGTTGGAATGAATCCTAAAATGGAGGATTTGGCGGTTAATGTCTGCAAGAAAAAACAGCTTACAAATACCCGTGCATCAGGAAGCGACGAGGCTCTCCGCCTTGTTCCGCCTGTTGTTTTAAGCCTTGAGGCCTCACTTGAATTTTTAGCCGATGACGAGCTTTTGGAAGTAACGCCAAAAAGCTTAAGACTCCGCAAGAGAATATTAAATACAGAAATGCGCCTCAAAGCAAGAGGGAAAAATAAATAGTTTTAGATTAGCCTTGCTTTGTTGTAGTTCTCATTAAAGGCATCTAAATCGTTCACCGATTTTTGCGTTGCAAATGCAACGCAATGAATTGCCTTCGGCATGAATTGTAGTTACGGACTTTAGAGGACATCTGTCCCTGCCAAGAGCAGAATTATTTAGCTATGTATGCGCTGTAAAATTAACAATAAAACGAAAAAAATAAAATTATATATACATATATGAGGAGGACATTATGGGAAACAATATTAATTATTCCTATGAGGACTTAAAAAAATTCTGTACCGATGCTTTTTTGAAATTCGGTTTCAGTGCTGAGGAGAGTGAGATTATCGTTGATGTGTTGCTGACCAGCGACCTTTATGGCATTGAATCTCACGGTATGCAACGTTTGGTTCGTTATCACAAGGGTATTGAAAAGGGCTTAATCAAGGTAGACGCAAAGCCGGAAATCGTTTTTGAGACACCGGTATCCGCTGTGATTGAGGGTAATGATGGCATGGGTCAGCTTTTGGGATTTAAGGCTATGAATCTTGCTATTGAAAAGGCAAAAAAGACCGGTATGGCAATTGTTACGGTAAGAAACTCCAACCATTACGGAATAGCAGGTTATTATGCAAAGATGGCTTGCAAAGAAGGCTTAATCGGTATGTCTATGACCAACTCTGAGGCTATTATGGTGCCTACATTCGGAAGAAAAGCGATGCTTGGAAGCAACCCAATTGCAATTGCAATGCCGGCAGAGCCTTATGATTTCTTCTTTGATGCGTCAACCACTGTTGTAACCCGCGGTAAGCTTGAAATTTACAATAAGCTGGAAAAACCGCTCCCTGAGGGATGGGCGCTTGGTGCAAACGGAAAGGGAAGCTCGGATGCATCTGATGTGCTTAAAAACATTGTTGCAAAGGCGGGCGGCGGAATTGTGCCTCTTGGTGGTGAGATTGAGCAAAGCGGCAGCCATAAGGGTTACGGCTATGGTATGTTCTGCGAAATCTTTACATCAATCCTTTCAATGGGTCTTACTTCCAATCATACACATATTGGCGGTAAGGGTGGTACTTGCCACGGCTTTATCGCAATCAATCCGGAAGTTTTCGGCGATGCAAAAGCAATCAAAGAGCATCTGTCAACCTTGCTTACGGAATTACGTGAATCTCCTAAAGCAGAGGGTGCAGAACGTATTTATACTCACGGTGAAAAAGAAGTTCTTGCATACGAAGACAGAATTAAAAACGGCATTGATGTAAATATCAATACTGTTGCCGAGATGGTTGATTTGTGTAAGTATCTGGAAATGGATGTTGAAGAATACTTGGGTAAAGAAGCTGCAGAATTGACACTTCGCCAAAGCTCATATGATATGTAAATAATAGGGCTGATTTTAAAATAAAGGACTGCTTTTGCAGTCCTTTATTTTCTGTATTTTTTGGGGGAAATGCCAAATTCTTTTTTGAATACACGAAGAAAATAATTGTAATCAGAAAATCCCACGGCGTCGGAAATTTCGGAGATTTTCATATCTGTTGTTTTTATAAGAAATTTTGCCTTTTCAAGACGTTTTTTCCTGATGAAACTTGCAATTCCTCCGCTTGTGTATTGTTGCATAATACTATAAAGACGGGTACGCTTTATGCTAAATTCCTGGCATAACTTTTCGATGGTGATTTCTTCGTCAATATGGCTTTCTATGTAACTTTCTATGCTGTCGATAAGTTGTTTGCCTGAAAGTTGAACCATCTCTTTTAGAAGAATATATTCTGTGAATGCATCAAGGATTTTTGCCGCCGCAAGAATTTGTTTATTGCTTCGGTATTTTATTTTTTTAATGCTTTTCGAAAGGTCTTTGTCTATATTGAAATCATTGCATATTTGGGTCATTTTCATGGTCATTTCCTCTTTGTTTTTGCTGTCAGTAACCTGACCGAACATCATATATCCGATTATTCTGCCGTTTTCTTTTATGGGAGCAACTGCTTCGATAAGTCCTATATGGCATTTGTAAATATTAAGGGTGCCTGTTTTATTACAGTTAAGACAGGCCTCTTGATTTGAGGAAAGACATTTATCACGAAAATCCTCGTTTTCCCGCATATGCATACAGAATGTTTTTTTATCGAGAGGATAGGAAATAAGCTCTGCAAAATTTTCATCAAATAAAGCAATTTTAATTCCTGTTAAAACATAGAAATCCTGCATAAGCTCCATAAGCTCTTTATCTTGAAACAGTAATGTCATAATTATCCGCCTTTCTGGACAAATTTACAGTTTTTTGTATAATAATTACTATAATTATAACATAATTTATTGTAAAATCAAGATATAAATTATGAAAATTTAAAGGAGGAATTAATAATGAAGAAACAAACTTTTGCACTTTATTTCGGAAACCGTGGTTTTATGCCTGCGGAGCTTATCGAAGGTGCCCGTGAGGACATGGTTAAGGCAGTTACAGATGCCGGCTATGACTACATAATGATGGATAAGGAGGCAACACGCTATGGTGCTGTTGAAACTCGTGATGAAGGAAGAGCGTATGCAAAATGGCTCAAGTCTCACGAGGGAGAATATGACGGCGTTATCCTTTGTATGCCTATTTTCGTTGATGAAAACGGCGCAATTGCAGCGCTTGAGAATGCAGGTGTTCCGATTTTGATGCAGGCTTATCCTGATGAAATCGGCAAGATGGACTTCCAGCACAGACGCGATGCATATTGCGGAAAATTCTCTGTAACAGATGTTTTTGAACAGTATCAGGTTCCATATACAGTTATGACTCCTCATGTTGTTCATCCGCTTACACCTGAATTTGCACAGAATTTACACGATTTTGCCGGCGTTTGCCGTGTTGTAAACGGAATGAAGAAGTTCACAATCGGCTGTATCGGTGCAAGAACAACAGCCTTTAAGACAGTTCGTTTTGATGAAGTTACAATGCAGCGCCACGGTATAAATGTTGAAAGCTTTGACTTATCCGAGCTTTTTGAATTTGTTCGTGCTAAGGCTGATGACGATGAAAAAGTTCTTGCTAAAAAGGCAGTTTTAGAGAACTATTCTGATTTTTCAGGCGTTCCTGAAGACAAGAAGATTATGCTTTCAAAAATCAGCGTTGTTATTGATGAATATATTGAAGAATATCACCTTGACGCAATTGCTCTCCGTTGCTGGAACGAAATGGAAACATATTTAAGAGTTTGCCCTTGCGTTTTAATCAGTGAACTTAACGACAGAGGAATAACAGCATCTTGTGAAATTGATATGTGCTCTGCTATTACAATGCGCGCCCTCGCTCTTGCAACAGAAGGTCCTGCGGCTTGCCTTGACTGGAACAATAACTATGGAGATGACCCAAATAAGGTTATTTTATTCCACTGCGGTTCAACTGCACAGAAGCTTATGGCAGCAAAAGGTACAGTAACATCTCATAAAATGTTTGATAAGGGTGACCCGGGCAGCGGCTGGGGAACAAATGAGGGAAGAATTGGTGCATTCCCGATGACATACTCTAACTGTAAGACAGAAAACGGTAAAATCACAATCTATTTCAGCGAAGGTGAATTTACAGATGATAACATCGAAGATGCATTCTTCGGTTGTGCAGGTGTTGCTAAAATCGATAACCTCCAGAACAAGCTTGTTAAGCTTGCAAGAGGCGGATTTAAGCATCACACAACTGTTGCGAACGGTCACGTTAAGGCAATCCTTGAAGAAGCGTTTAAATACTATTTAGGCTATGATGTTGTAAGCATTGAAGACTAAAATTTTTCGGGCGGTGCGAATAGCACCGCTCGCTTAAAATGTTTTAACATACAGAAAGGAATGAGTATAAATGATAATAGGCGGACTTGATGTTGGAACAACAGGGTGTAAATTAACAGCCTATAATGATAAAGGTGAGTTTATTTATAACTCCTATAAGGAATATGAAATAAGCCGAAAAAGCGGAGCCCACGAATTTGATGCATCTGTTATTTTTGATGCAGTTAAGGAAGTTATTCGGGATACTGCAAAAAAATGCGAGCTTTCTGCAATTGGGGTAACAACCTTTGGCGAAACTTTTACGGTGCTTGATGAAAATGACAATGTTCTTCTTCCCTCAATGCTTTATACTGACCCGAGAGGCGAGGATGAGGTTTTAGAGCTTTGCGAAAAGCTTGGAGAGAAGAAGCTTACACATATTGCAGGGGTAAAGCCTCACCAGATGTATAGCTTACCTAAAATTATGTGGATTAAGAAAAACCGCCCTGAAATATACAGCAAAATTAAGCATATTCTTCTTATGGAGGACTATATTGTTTATATGCTGACAGGAAATGCGGTTATTGACCTTTCCTTGGCTGCAAGAACAATGGCGCTTGATATTCGCACGAAAGACTGGAGCGATGAGATTTTAGAAGCTGCAGGTGTGGATAAGGCTCTTTTATCAACTCCTGTTCCTGCGTTTAATGTGGCAGGGGAAATCAAGGCGGAGCTTTTAGAAGAACTGGGATTAAAAGGAAATATAAAAATCGTAAACGGGGCACATGACCAGGTTGCATCAGCAGTTGGTGCAGGTGTTTTTGAGGTGGGGAATGCTGTTGACGGAACAGGAACAGTTGAGTGTATAACCCCTGTGTTTGATACAATTCCGGAAAATGATGCTCTTTATGAGGATGGATACTGCGTTGTTCCTTATGTTTTTGACGGAACTTATGTTTGCTATGCTTTCTCATATACAGGCGGGGCAACTTTAAAATGGTTCAAGGATAATATGGCAAAGGATAAGTCATATAAAGAGCTTGATGAAAGCATAAAAAGTGAGCCGACAGGGATTTTAATTCTCCCCCATTTTGCAGGTGCGGCAACGCCTTATATGGATATAGATTCAAAGGCGGCTATAATAGGTCTGACCCTCGAAAATACGGGCGCTGATATTTATAAGGCGCTTATGGAAGGCGTGACCTATGAAATTATGATAAATATCGACCGTATTGAGAATTGCGGTATAGTTCCCGAAAAGCTTTATGCAACAGGCGGAGGTGCAACTTCTGAGGTTTGGCTCCAGATTAAGGCTGATGTTTTAAACCGACCCATAACAGCTCTACTTGCAAAAGAGGTTGGAACTTGCGGAACTTGTATGATGACAGGTGTCGCAATTGGTCTTTATAAGGATTTAAATGAGGCAAAGGCTTATTTTGTAAAAGAAAGCAAAACCTTTACTCCTGATGAAGAAAAGGTGAAACTATACAGAAAATATTACGAGGCGTATAAAAATGTGTATAATGCAGTACGCCCCATAGTTGAGGAGATGTAATATGAACAAATATACAGGACATCAAAATCAGATATACGGCGTTGAAGAAATGCGTCTTACCGGCGGCAAGGCTGACGGAATGAGAATGCTTTATGTCAGAAACGGCAAGGGACTTGAATTCTGGATTTCCCTTGACAGATGCGGGGATATTTCAAGACTTTCCGTTAAAGGGGATAATTTCGGTTATTTTGCGCCCTGCGGATATGTTGCACCGCAATATTATGATAATAAGGGAGCAGGCTTTTTAAAGTCGTTTACAGCAGGATTTTTCACAACCTGCGGTCTTACTGCGGTTGGAAGCCCTTGTACGGATATGGGAGAAGAGCTTCCGCTTCACGGAACAGTTTCTCATATTCCCTGTGAAAGCTTCGGCCATTGGACTGATGATAATGAAATTCACATAAAACTTATTATCCGTGATGCCTCCCTTTTCTCATATCAGCTTATTTTAGAGCGTGAATATATTGTTCCGCTTGATAAAAATGAGATAAAAATGACAGATAAAATCACAAATATCGGTTCTTGTGATACCCCATTGGAAGTTTTGTATCATTGCAATATGGGTTATCCGCTCCTTAGTGAGAATGCAAAAATTTCAATTCCTGCAACGGAAGTCATTCCAAGAAATGAACACGCAAAGAGCGGAATGGATACCTGTCTTGAGGTTATAAAACCGCAAAACGGATATGAGGAAATGTGTTATTATCATACTATGAACGGAGAAACTGAAGTTTCTATCTTCAATCCTGATATAAACAAGGGTCTTACCATAGCTTATGACACAAAGGAACTTCCTTGTTTTACACAGTGGAAAATGATGGGCGAATATGATTATGTTATGGGTCTTGAACCGGGCAACTGTTATCCTGACGGCAGAGATGTTATGAGGGAGAAAGGAATGCTTGAATTCTTAAAACCTGACGAAACGAAAGTTCATAATCTGACATTTAAAATAACAGAAAAATAAAATAACGGCAAGGAAATTTCAAATTTCCTTGCCGTTATTAGTTTTAGATTTTAACGATACCAAATGCATCAAGAATAGATGAAATAAGGATTAAAACGATGCATATTGGAGCTAAATACTTAATGACTATGGTAAACAGCTTTTTGCGTTTAAATTTTGCTGAAAGCTCAACTTCTTCAATAATTGACTTTGGTTTTATGATGTACCCTACAAATATACAGGTAAAGAATGCAACAATCGGCATCATAACACTGTTGCTGATAAAGTC
>JAZRTD010000259.1:0-1117 GCA_045651845.1 Clostridia bacterium
TATGATTCCTGTTTCAACGGTCCAGATGGAGTATCTTGTTGGCAAAAAGCCAAAGGCTATGCTGGAGATTGCTGAAAGGGTTGTAAGATGTGCAAAATCTCTTTGCGATGATGTTGAAGTTTCGCTGATGGATTCAACAAGAGCGGAAAAAGAGTTTTTATGTCAGATTATCGGTAAGGTTATTGAATGCGGTGCAGGAACAATTACTCTTTGCGACAATTCAGGAGAAATGCTCCCGTATGAGTTTGAAGGCTTTTTAAAGGGCATTTATGATGCTGTTCCCCAAATGAAAGAAGCAAGAGTTTCTGTTGAGTGTTCTGATTCCCTTAATATGGCGGCAGCTTGTGCTATTTCTTGTATAGGAAGCGGAGTTACGCAGATTAAAACATCGGTTATTTCAAATGAATATCCAAAGCTTAGCGCTGTTGCGAAAGTGTTTAGGGAAAAGGGCGATGCTCTTAAAGTTGCAACGAAAATCAATATGACTGTCCTTGATAATTCGGTAAAGAAAATCAAGCTTATGACAAGAGGGGTAAATTCCTATTCTCCTTTTGACGGGGGAACAACATCGGGAAGCGATGAGAATATTGTTCTTTCTGCAACGGATGATATAGCCTCTGTAAAGTTGGCGGTTGCAAAGCTTGGATATGAACTTTCAGACGAGGACAATGCAAGAGTTTATGATGAATTTTTAAAGCTTTCTAAAAGCAAAAAAGTCGGAGCTAAAGAGCTTGATGCGATTGTTGCCTCGGTTGCCATGCAGGTTGTTCCTACATACAAGCTTAAAAGCTATGTTATAAACAATGGAAATATTATTACACCAACTGCCCACATAGAGCTTGAGCGGGACGGGAAAATACTCCAGGGTTTTTGTATTGGCGACGGTCCTGTTGATGCGGCATTTTTGGCAATTGAACAAATTACGGGGCATCATTTTGAACTTGATGATTTTCAGATTCAATCGGTTACTGAAGGTAGAGGAGCTATGGGCTCAAGTATCGTTAAGCTTCGTCATAACGGAAAGCCGTATTCGGGAAAAGGTATTTCAACGGATATTATCGGAGCAAGTATAAATGCTTATATAAATGCCCTCAACAAAATTTATTTTGAGGAGGAC
>JAZRTD010000260.1:0-3255 GCA_045651845.1 Clostridia bacterium
AGCGAAAAAAGTTGTTCTTATGCTCAGCTACCCATCTGACGAGGTTGGAAACTCCCTTTTGGATTTAGATAAACTTGACGAAACTGATGTTAATCCATATTCTGATGTGCTTTCTCTTGAGAGATACCGTGAACTCTTCGGTGTATACAAGCTTGAGTTTACTGGTGTTGACTATGTTGAGTATTATAAAAACATTATTGAAGAAGCAGGTGCTGAGGCTGAAATTATATTTGCAAATCAGCCAAAGGCTATCCTTGATTATGCTGATTGCGTTTTAACTTGCGATATTCACACAAGAGCAAGAACAAAGCGTATTTTAAAGGCGGCAGGTGCTAAGGTTGTTTGCGGTCTTGATGATATTATGACTTCTTCAATAAACGGAAGCGGATATAATGAAAATTACGGTCTTTTAGGCTCAAATAAATCCACAGAGGATACAATCAAATTGTTCCCCCGTGACTGTCAGCCGGTTGTTCTTGATATTCAGGAGCAGATTTTGAAAGCGTCCGGAAAGCACGTTGAGGTTATGATATACGGAGACGGAGCATTCAAAGACCCGAAAGGAAAAATCTGGGAGCTTGCTGATCCGGTTGTATCTCCTGCATTTACAGACGGACTTATCGGAACACCAAACGAACTTAAGCTTAAATATCTTGCGGATAACGACTTTAAAGACCTTTCAGGGGAAGCTCTTAAAGAGGCAATATCCAACAGCATTAAGGCGAAAGACGGAAGTCTTGTTGGAAATATGGCGGCGCAGGGAACAACTCCCCGTCAGCTTACTGACCTTATCGGTTCTCTCTGTGACCTCACAAGCGGTTCAGGAGACAAGGGAACACCTGTTGTTCTCGTTCAGGGATATTTTGATAATTACACAAACTAAAATAAATACACTAAATATAAAAAACAGTTCGGATTTTTCCGAACTGTTTTTTATTATCTTATATAGTCGAATTCAAAATCGTAAATATTAACGATATCGCCTTCGTTTATTCCTGCTTCCTCAAGTTTGTCAATTATACCGTACTTGCGGAGCGCTCTCTGGAAGTACTGAAGGGACTCATAGTCGTCAAAGTTTGTTGACTCAACAAGGTTTTGAACACGAAGTCCCTCAACAAAATAAACTCCGTCCTCAACTGTGATTTCAATTTTATCCATATCGGTTTGCTTAAATTCATCAAAGTCAAACATTTCGTATTCCTCATCTTCCTCGGGAAGAGTTGAAAGAAGATGATAAGCCTCGTTCAAAACTTCTGTTACACCCATCTTTGTTGCACCGGAAATTGCAAAAACCTTATATCCCATTTCTTCAATTTCTTCTTTGAAGGCCTTGAAGTTATCGTTAAAGCTTGGAATATCCGCCTTGTTTGCAACAACAATCTGTGGCTTTTGAGCAAGCTTTTCGCTATATTCAAAAAGCTCGGAGTTTATTGTTCTGAAATCGTCAAGAGGGTCTCTGCCTTCAATTCCCGAAACATCAACAAAATGGAGGAGGACCTTTGTTCTTTCAACGTGGCGCAAGAACTCGTGGCCAAGGCCAACTCCCTCGTGTGCCCCCTCGATTATTCCCGGAATGTCTGCGATAACAAAGCTTCCGTCACCCATATTAACAACGCCGAGGTTTGGTTCAAGGGTTGTAAAATGATAATTTGCAATCTTTGGACGGGCATCGCTGACAATCGACAAAAATGTCGATTTTCCAACATTGGGAAAACCTAAAAGACCAACATCTGCAATAAGCTTAAGCTCAAGAGTGATCTCTCTTGCATCACCGGGCATACCCGCTTTGGCAAACTTTGGGGTCTGTCTTGTTGAAGTCGCGAAATGGGAGTTCCCCCACCCGCCGCTGCCGCCTTTTGCAATTATAAAGCTGTCCCCGTCATTTTTAAGGTCACAAATAACCTTTCCGCTTTCCTTGTCACGGATAATTGTTCCGCAAGGGAATTTTATAATAAGGTCCTCACCGTTTTTTCCGCTTCTGCGATCGTCTCTGCCGTTTCCGCCGTCCTGTGCGGCATATTTTTTCTTATAACGGAAATCAATCAAAGTGCTTACATTTTTGTCTGCAAGAGCAACAACATTTCCGCCGTTTCCGCCGTCGCCCCCGTCAGGACCGCCGGCTGCAACATATTTTTCCCTATGAAAGGTAACAGCGCCGTTTCCGCCGTTCCCTGCCTGAATGAAAATAGTAGATGTATCACGAAACATAAAAAACCATCTCCTTAATTTCAAATTAATTTCAAAAAATCAAAAGGTGCACCCTAAAAGGGCACACCTTAAATGTCATATTATTGAGCAATCTCGTAAACACTAACCTGTTTCTTGTCTTTGCCCTTGCGTTCAAACTTAACGCTACCGTTAATCAATGCGAACAATGTATCATCGCTGCCTTTGCCAACATTGAGTCCCGGATGAATTTTTGTACCACGCTGTCTAACAATAATATTTCCGGCTAAAACGTGCTGACCGTCACCTTTTTTTACACCAAGTCTTTTAGCCTCGGAATCACGGCCGTTTTTTGTACTGCCGACACCTTTCTTATGTGCCATAGAAATTCACCTCTCTATCTCATAAATAACAATCTGATTTAATTAAGCCTTAATCGCTTTGATTTCAAGCTTTGTGTAAGGCTGTCTGTGACCCTGTTTCTTGTGATAACCCTTTTTAGGCTTATACTTGTAAACAATAATCTTCTTAGCCTTGCCGTTTTTAACAGCAACAGCCTCAACCTTTGCGCCTTCAACATAAGGAGCACCGATTTTAACATCTTCTCCGCCAACAGCTAAAACCTTATCGATTTCAACAGTAGCGCCTTCTTCAACTTCAAGCTTTTCAACAAAGATAAAATCGCCTTCAGCAACCTTATACTGTTTTCCGCCTGTTTCGATAACTGCGTACATAATTCGTAATACCTCCTATTACCCAAGACTCGCCAAATGAGGTAAGCTTATGCTTTTTCAAAACCTTTTATGAGCGGTTACCGTTATATGATACCACAAACAAGTTCGTTTGTCAACAATTTTTTTATTATTTACAAAGAAAATTCTATTTTCTCATGTTTTCCTGCTTGATTTTATGGGCGATAACGTGTCGGGAAGCAAGCTCGCGATGGATATCCTCAAGAGAAATGCCCATTTCAATCATCATAACCATAACGTGATAGCAAAGGTCAGCCACCTCGTAAATTGTTTCTTTTTTGTCATTATCCTTTGACGCAATTATGACTTCAGTACATTCCTCGCCAACTTTCTTGAG
>JAZRTD010000261.1:0-1098 GCA_045651845.1 Clostridia bacterium
AATGCAATGAGCGGGAAGCGAATACACATATTCAGAAAATTGTTAACGGGAAAAAGACCGAATATTTTCTTTGCAGTAAATGTGCTGCGGAGTCGGGAGAGCTGAAAATGAGCTTTGACGGGGATTTTGATGACTTTTTCAGCGGATTTTTCGGAAAAGGCGGAAATTATATTCAAAGTCCAGCGGATAAAACATGCGGAGTTTGCAATATGAAACTGTCTGAGTTTTTAAAACAGGGAAAGCTTGGGTGCAGTAATTGTTACAGCGAGTTTTCGTCATTTTTATCAAAACCCCTTAAGCAAATTCACGGCCAGTCAACCCATACGGGGAAAATCCCCAAACGGGGTGAAAAGGAAATCAGCCGTGAGGCAAAAATAAGACGGCTTAAGTCAGAGCTTGATGCGGCAGTTTCAAATCAGGAATTTGAAATGGCGGCAAAGCTCCGTGACGAAATTAATGCTTTAAAAGAAGGAGGGGAAAAGTAATGTGGTACACCAAATTCGGCAATATGGGCGATGTTGTTTTGTCAACAAGGGTAAGGCTTGCAAGAAATTTAAAGAATAAGCCTTTCCCAAACCGTGCCGACAAAATGCAGCAGGAGGAGATTATAAATATCCTTAAATCCGCGTCGGAAAAGATAGAAAACACCAGATTCTTTGACCTTTCCAATATGCCTGACAGAGAGAAAAAGGCCCTTGCGGAAAGGCATATTATAAGTCCGCTTTTAACAGACGGAAGTATAAAGCGAGGACTGGTTTTATCCGATGACCAGAGGATAAGCATAATGCTTATGGAGGAGGACCACCTTCGTATTCAGGCAATGCACGAGGGGTTTGCCGTTGAGGAATGTTTAAAATCCGCAATGGAAGTTGACGATATCTTAGAGGAAAGCCTTGACTACGCCTTTTCGGAAAAGATTGGATATCTTACCTGTTGCCCTACCAATGTGGGGACAGGGCTTCGCGTATCCGTTATGGTTTGCCTGCCTGGAATAACAATGGCGGGAAGAATCGACTCTCTTTCACGCTCCCTTTCAAAAATGGGAATTGCGGTTAGAGGTATTTTCGGGGAAGGAAGCCAGAGTCTTGGCAACATATA
>JAZRTD010000262.1:0-2637 GCA_045651845.1 Clostridia bacterium
AGAAAGCACCGATAAGCCTGATATTATTATGAACAGTCAGGTCTTTGATGCAATGATGGGACTTCGTGAATTTATGTTTGACAATGTATACAAGCGCCCATTTGCTATGGAGGAGGAGAAAAAGGCTTTCGGTATTATCGAAAAGCTTTATAATCTTTATAGCTCCGAGCCTGATTTAATAGACGGAGCGGAAAGTCCCTGGGGAAGTCAGACCCTTATCAGGGTGAGGGATTACATTGCGGGCATGACCGATGATTATGCAATTAAAATGTACAAAAAGCATTTTATTCCTATGAGTGCAGAAAATATTGGCTGATATAAAATAAAAGGAAATTAGAACTTTTTGTCGAAATATAAGCCAAGAGGTGAGAAAATGGCAATTTCATCTGATTTTCAGAGTTTTATTGATGAAGTAATTGAAAAAAATAATATAGTTGAAATTGTTTCTGAGTATACTAAGCTAAAAAGGGTGGGGAGCCGTTTTCAGGGACTTTGCCCTCTCCATAACGACAGGAAATCTCCGTCGTTTTCTGTTTCAGCAGACAAACAACTTTTTCATTGCTTTGGTTGCGGAGCGGGAGGCACTGTTATAAACTTCATAATGGCTAAGGAAAACCTTGATTTTATGGAGGCTTTAAAGTTGCTTGCTGACCGTGCAAGAATACCAATGCCTGATACACGCACTGTTCAGCAAAGAAACGAAATGGCAAAGATACACGATAAAAAACAGCGAATGTATAAAATGAATGCTGATGCAGGGAAGTTTTTTCATTCTTGCCTTATTAACCCAAAATATTCAAATGCTTTAGAGTATTTGAAAAAGCGAAATATACCGCTGAAAACCATTAATACCTTTGGTCTTGGTTATGCACCAGATTCTTGGAATGCACTTTTAAATCATTTAAAAAGTCTTGGCTATAAAGAAGAAGAAATTTTAGAATGCGGTCTGTGTGTAAAACGTGACAGTGACGGGTCTTGCTTTGATAAATTTCGTGACAGGGTGATGTTCCCGATAATTGACTTAAGGGGAAATGTAATCGGATTTGGCGGAAGAATTATAAATGATAAAAACGGCGATGCGGCGAAATATCTTAATTCACCGGAAACGCTTATATATAAGAAGAAAGAAAATCTGTTTGCAATGAATTTTGCAAAAAACTCAAGTGAAGACAAACTGCTTATAATGGAGGGGTATATGGATGTTATTTCCCTTCATCAAAAAGGTTTTACCAATGCAGTTGCATCATTGGGAACTGCCTTTACTCCGGAACAAGCACAGATAATAAAGAGATACAAGGGAAGAGCAGTGCTTTGTTATGATTCCGATGAGGCGGGACAAAAGGCTGCACTCAGAGCCGGGGAAATTCTCTCAAATGCAGGAATAAAGACGAAGGTGCTCACGGTTACCGGTGCAAAAGATCCGGATGAGTATATTAATTTAAAGGGCACCGAGATGTTTAAGAATCTTATAGAAACGGCTGTAAACCTTGTAGAGTATAGGATTTTGAAAATTGAGAAACAATATAATCTTGATGACGGCTCTGAAAAAATTGAGTTTATCGACAAGGTTGCATCTATTTTTGCAGAAATTAAGGAACCTGTTGAACGGGAAATATATATGAAGGAATTTTCGAGAAAGTATGATATTTCAATTCCTTCTATAGAGGCCCACATAGATAAATATAAAAAGAAGAATGAAGAGGTTTTGAAACGCAGAGAAGAAAGTGCTGAAAGAAGAGCCTTTGAGAAACGAACAGGTGGCAGACGTGATTTTGGTGATATGCGGCTTTATAATGCAGAACAACTTCTTTTAAATCTAATATCGGAAAAAGATGTTTATAATGTTCTAAAGGATAAGCTTGTGGCTGAGGAATTTTCTGAGGGGTTGCATAGGAAGCTTGTGGAGATTATGATTATGATACATATGGAGGGGAAGGCGCTAATCCCCGCATCTGTCTTATCTGGATTTTCTTCGGAAGAATTGCCTGAGGTTGCAAAGATTCTCTCTGATGACAGAAATGTGGATAACAAGATAAAAGCGGCACAAGAGGCTTTAGAAATTGTAAAACAAACCAGAAATCGAAAAGCGGAACAAGAACTTGCTGAAAGTGGGGATATTGATTCCCTGAAGGAAATAATAAATCAACTGAAAAAGGACAAGAGTTAATCTTGAATTAGGAGGAAATTTAAATGGCTCAAAGAAAAAAAGCGGCTGATGAAGAAAAAATAGAAATGACTATTGATGCTGCAGAAGATACGGTTTCAGAGGAAGTGCAAAAACCTGCTAAGAAAAAGAAAGGTTCTTCAGCAAAGGCGGCAGATGAACAACAGTCTGATAAAAAGCTATCTTCAAAAGAGGCTAAAAAGCAGGCTCTTATTGAGCTTGTTGAAAAAGGCAAGAAAAAGGGCGAGCTTTCTTATAAAGAGATTATAGCTAAATTTGAAGAGATTGAAATGGATACCGAGCAAATCGAGCTGGTATATGAGTATCTCGAAAAGCAGGGTATCGAAATTATCGGCAGCTTTGAAGATGATATGCAGGATATCGAAATGATAGAAGAGGACCTTAATATCACAGAAGAGGAACTTGAGGATTTATCTGTTCCCGATAGTGTTGCAATAGACGACCCTGTAAGA
>JAZRTD010000263.1:0-3572 GCA_045651845.1 Clostridia bacterium
AAAAACATTAAGCATCCCCTCAACAATTTGCAAAACCGTGCCGACAGCAACCAAAAAAGCTGTTATAACTATCTTTTTTGAGACAGTCAATTTAGATTTTTCATTAAATTCCATCAATAGGTCACCTTATCAACCTTATCCATATTTCCTGAAATTTCAACCATAAGTCTGTTTGGAAGACACACTAACATCTGCCCTACCTTCTCTATCTTCCCCATCTTAACATCAAGCTTATCAGGACAGCTTGCATCTTCAATCCAGACGGAGTTTTCATTAATTTTGACCGTGTTTTCTCCAAACTCTGTTTGGACATTAACCGTTTTTACTTTATCCGAAAACTCATATCTTCCATATAATTCACCATTAACGGTTATGTCTATATGTTTTATTCCCTCTCCTGAGGTTATAAACCCTTGAAAAAGAATAACCAGCAAAGAGATAAGAAGTAATGTTATACCAACAACTCTGTCCGCAAAAGTCATCAAAGCACTCCTTTATTAAAATGCAGTCTTGTGTATTGTTCATTGAAGTTTTTCCCGCTAAAATACGCATCACAAACATTTTTTACTTTTATAGGGTCTTCAATAGTAAAATACATCAAAAGTCTCTCAACACCGCATTTGGAAATTTCATTAAGCTTATCCCCCATAAACAAAGGAAGCGAGTTTAATATGACGCTTCTGTGGCTTTCTCCGTCACAGATAACAGGAAACTTAACCCCTTTTCTGTCTGTCAGATAATTAACTTTAGAATTACAGGGACATTTGCTATTATTTTTAATAACACAATTTTCTGTTATCATAAGCGGAAGATACCCATAGACCATAACCTCTGTTTTTAAAGGTTTTCTTAAATCCCTTATTGCACCAAGATTAAGCTCGGGCGATAAAATCGCAGATTTAAACTTTTTATCATTCAAAAATTTCAAGGAATGGCTGTTAAACACATTCAGCCTCATTCCCCCATAGAGAGAAAAATCAGCATTATCAGCAAAGCAAATATTATTGACTGACAACTTACTAAAGCCGTATTCTTTAAGCTTATCAAGTATCCTTTTTTGCTTTTCCTCATCCTTAACAACGGACGGGGTTTCAATAATTATTTTATCCTTGTGTTTTAAAAATTCTTCGCAATTATCAAGTAAAATTTCTTGCGGAACATAAAAATATTCAAAATCATACAAAAGTGCAGTTTTAAACTGCCCGACATCTCCAATTCTGCAAGAAAATGTTGTATTTTCACTTTCCTTTTGAAAAATTGGCAAAATACTATACTCCGCATTCCGTCGGGTTCTGCTTAAAAATTCATTTTCATATTCTTCTAAAGCACCCCGCCTTAATTCATTAACAAGGCTGACAGGAACAAAAGGCTCTCCGCCTATCTTAACTGAGATTTCCTCAAACTCATAAGGCGTTCCGCCTGTTTTATTAAGCTTTTCCTTTATGCTCTCCTTGTCCGCAATTTTATTTTCACCTTTAGAGAGAACCGCACTCCCCCGTTTTATAGCAGAAATTTCCCCATCACTTACAATTACTACGGGAAATTCACCCTCATTAAACTCTGCACTGACATTAAGCTTTATTTTCTTTTCATCAGCAAGGGGCTTAAAGGGCATTTTGCCCTGTTTTTCATAAGGATTATCAGGTTTATGGAAACAAAACATTTCCCTTCCCGTTTTCTTCGTCAAATAGCCGTCTGTTTGTCCACCTCGGTAAAATATCCTGTCCAGTTTTTCTATATCTTCTTTTGAAGGAGTTTCCCCTGTGTCAAGATATTTTCTATAAATTCCAACAACAGTTGAAACATAGGAGGCCCCTTTCATTCTGCCCTCAATTTTAAGTGACGCAACCCCTATTTTCTTAAGCTCATTAATATGCCTGATTGAACTTAAATCCTTAAGGCTCATATAAAAACCTTTTTGAGGATTATCATTGATTTTATATTCAAGTCTGCAGGGCTGAGCACATTTCCCGCGATTACCGCTTCGTCCGCCCAAAACACTGCTCATTAAGCATTGTCCCGAATAGCACATACAGAGTGCACCGTGTGCAAAAACTTCAAGCCTTGCATTGGTTTTTGCTTTAATATTCCGTATTTCATCAAGAGATAATTCCCTCGATAAAACAACCTGCTCAATCCCCATTTTTTCAAGAGCTAAAACCCCTTCTGCATTATGAACAGTCATTTGGGTACTGCCGTGAATAGGCAGCTGGGGGAAATTATCTCTGATAAGCGAGCAAAGCCCGAAATCCTGAACTATGACAGCGTCAACACCTATTTCACAAAGCATTTTAAGGTATTCCATCGCCATAGGAATTTCCCTGTCGGTAACAAGGGTATTTACCGTTACATAGGCTTTAACGTTATACAGATGACAAAAATCAACCGCCTCTTTAAGTTCCTCATTTGAGAAATTATCTGCATAACTTCTTGCCCCAAAGAGCTTACCTGAAAAGTATATTGCATCTGCACCGGCATAAACTGCCGATTTCAGACATTCCATATTCCCCGCCGGAGCTAAAAGCTCCGTATAATTAGCACTTATCATCGTCTTCCGTTTCTGCTTTCAAGTTCTCTTATGCGTCTTTTAAGTTGCTCATTTTCACTTACAACTTCCCTGACACGGTCATTTCGTTTAAGAAAATCATCGGCAATATTTATGGCTGTCAGAACAGCTTTACTGCTGTTTGTCAGGCAATTGTGCATAGAGTCAATTTCCTTCATTTTTGTATCAACATAAGCTGCAACCTTTTTGATATATTCAACACTATCCTCGGAAACAAGCGAATAACTCATCCCTCCGATTATAACGCTGACCCTATTCTTCTCAGCCATTATATGCCTCCTTTCAACCTTTCCATCATTTTGAAAAAGCCTATTACGGTTTTCCCATCGCATATTTCGTTATTCATTATCATTTTTTTAACTTCACTAATATCAAAAAATTCAATATCTAAAAACTCATCCTCATCTGGATTTGATTCTCCAAATGAAAGTTCTGTGGCAAGATAAATATGAGTTATCTCATCGGTAAAACCGGGGGAAGGATACATAAAACCGAGATATTCAAAGTTTTTTGCAATTGCGCCTGTCTCCTCCATAAGTTCACGTCTGCCGCCTACTTCAATATCTTCATCACTGTCAAGCTTTCCTGCCGGAATTTCATAAATTGCCTTTTCGAGAGGCTTTCTATATTGCTTAACAAGTATAATCTTATTATCTTCGGTAACGGCAACAATTCCAACCCCTCCGGGATGTCCAACAATTTCTCTGTCGGCAGTTTGACCGTCAGGCATCAAAACCTTATGCAATTTAACATCAATGATTTTGCCTTTAAATATATCCTCGGTCGATACGGTTTTTTCCTCAAAAACCACAGTTATCCCTCCGTTTTGCTTAAATACACATCAATTGCAGCGGCTGCATTTTTACCTGCACCCATTGCAAGAATAACCGTTGCTGCACCAGTCACAGCATCCCCGCCTGCAAATACGCCTTCTTTGCTTGTCTTACCTGTATGTTCTTTAGCAACAATACATCCTCTTTCATTCACAGCCATATCTGGAGTTGTA
>JAZRTD010000264.1:0-1929 GCA_045651845.1 Clostridia bacterium
TGCAATGGTTATTGTTATGCCGTTACAAAGCCTTGTTGCATTTCTGTCGGCTAAAATCACCTTGTCATAGCGGGATAAAACCTCATCAATACCTGTCATAAAGGAAAAATCATTGTCACCAGCCATTTTCTCAATCTGTTCAAGAGTATAAGCATCTTCAATCTTAAAATCCCCTGACCTTGTCCGCTTTAACTTAGACATAACACCGCCACAGCCAAGCTTCTTCCCTATATCGTGGCACAAAGTCCTGATATAAGTCCCTTTCGAGCAATCAACAAGAATTTTCGCTTTCTTGCTCTTTATATCAATTTCAATAATCTCAATATTAAAAACCGTCACCTGTCTTGGAGGCATATCAACGGTTTTGCCCTCTCTTGCAAGCTCATAAAGCTTTTTCCCGTCAACCTTTATAGCAGAAAACATTGGTGGAATCTGGTCAATCTCTCCAACAAATGACATTATTGCATCCCTGATTTCATCTTCCGATGCCGTAACTTCTGCCTCACTCAAAACTGTTCCGCTTATATCCTGAGTGTCGGTGGATATGCCGAGAGTAAGCTCTGCAAGGTACTGCTTTTCTTTTGCAGTAAGCTCCTCTGCAAGTTTTGTTCCTCTGCCTATGCACATAGGAAGAACGCCCTCTGCATCCGGGTCTAAAGTCCCCGTATGACCGATCTTTTTTATTCCGAGAATTTTGCGAAGTCTATACACAACATCGTGAGATGTTATCCCAAGAGGCTTATTAATATTTACAATCCCGTCCATCTATATCACCTCTTAAGTGCTTCTTCTATTTTACTGCACACGTCTTTTTTTAGCTCATCAAGAGGCATTTCCGATGAGAAACCAGCCGCTCTTATATGTCCGCCGCCGCCAAATGAAACTGCAATTTCCGAAACATTAACAAATTCATTAGAGCGAAGGCTGACTTTATATCCTTTACCTCTGTTTCTTATAAACACGCCTGCCTCAACACCGATAATTTTGGAGGGAAGTGTCACAATATCCCCTGCCTCGTTTTCATCAAGACCTGCCATTTTAAAATCTTCATCGGAAATATACATAAGGCAAGCTCTTTTATCCGCGAAAAACTCAAGCCTTTCAAGAGCAATTTTATACAGAGCCAAGTATTCGCCCGACAGCTTATAAAAAAGCTCTCTGGATATTTTCGCAAAATCCGCTCCGTATTCAATAAGCTCTGCTATAACTCTGTGAGTTTTCGCCGTTGTTGAAGAATATTTAAAATTCCCCGTATCACAGGCGATTGCAATATAAATATCATTTGCGATTTCTGGAGTTATCTCAATTCCCCATTCCTCTAAAATATCAAATATGATTTCACCTGTTGCAGGGGCGTCAACAACCACCGTTTCATCTGCATAAGGCTTGTGAGTTATATGGTGGTCAATCGCCGCAGTTACCCCCGAAAACTCCGCTCCGCCAAGGACAACTCTGCCCTCATCAGCACAGTCTACGGCAATTTTTAAGTCACATTCATCAGGGGTTATTGGGGAAAGCATTTCCGTTCCGCAAATTTCTCTGTATTCCTTTGTATTTTTCTTAAAATCACCAAGAAAAACATTAACCTTTTTACCAAGCTGTAAAAGCCCCAATGCAAAGGCATAGGAGCTTCCAAGCGCGTCACCGTCAGGGTTTTCGTGGGTAAAAACTGCAATTTTATGTGCAGTTTCTACCATATTTTTGAGTTTTTCAAACATAAAATCACCCGATTATAAATTCTTCAGTACCTCGTTTATATGTGAGCCGTATTCTATGGAATCATCAAGAACAAAGCTGAACTCAGGTGTATATCGAAGGTCTATTCTGTGTCCTATCTCTTTACGGATAAAACCTGCCGCACCTTTTAAGGCATCTATTGCCCCTTTTTTCGCTTTTTCATCACCAAACACACTTATATAAGCCTTGGCA
>JAZRTD010000265.1:0-1827 GCA_045651845.1 Clostridia bacterium
CAGATTGCGGAAACCCTTGGCATATCCCAGGTCCAGGTCTCCCGCCTTGAAAAGAAAATCCTCGCCAAAATGCGGGAAAAATTAAAGGAATAAAATATTGACAAAACGCACTTTTTTGTATATAATATATACGCTACACAAAATTAAATAGTTGCTTTGTGCCGGCGTTTTTTATTGGCAAAAACGCACGCTTATTTCTTATGCCTGTTTCAAAGCAGTTATGAAAATTTTGTGTAGCAACAAAAAAGTTGTGCGTTTTTCAGCACGGCTTGTCCGTGCTTTTTTTGTTAAACGCACTAACGCACCTTGTCGCTAAACTACATAAAACAAAAAGACGGCGTGAGCCGTCTTTTTGTTTTATGTTCTTACGCTTAAAATCTGTTCGTCTGATTGTAGTCTTGCAAATACGGGAGTTAAGTCGTCGCTGTGATGATGGACTATGTTAATACTTATGACAAACTTATTCTGGAACTTAGAAAAGCCTGTAACAGAAAAGCTTATATCGTTTTCCCTGAAGACATCAGTTATCATTTCGATTGCTCCGTCTTCCTCCGTTAGGGTTATCGTCATAGGTGACTCGCTTGTCAGTTTCAAGAATTTAAGGTCTTTATGGAGAATAACCTGTATGATTACAATTATAACCGAGCAGGACACGCCGAGGATATACATTCCTCCGCCAATTGCCATACCGATCCCCGAAATCGCCCAGACACCTGCCGCCGTTGTAAGACCTGTTACCATTTTCTTCTGGACAAAAATCATACCTGCGCCTAAAAAACCTACACCCGACACGATTTGCGATGCAACACGGCTCGGGTCAAGGCGGATATCATAGCTATGGTCTTTCATATAAACCAAAAAATCCGAGAAACCGTAAAGCGAAACTATCATCATTAAACAGGATGCAACGGCAACAATAATATGGGTTCTGACCCCTGCTCCCTTACCTCTGTTTTTTCGCTCATACCCCACAACTCCTCCGCACACAGCGGAAAGCAAAATCCGAAGCAAAAACTCTATCTCCTTAAAATAATCTATAACCATTATTTCACCTTCTTTCACTTTCACTTATTATACTACTATATATATTCAAAGTCAAGAGAAATTTTACATAGATTTTACACAAACTTTACATTTCCCTAATTACATATTTTTCCCCACCGGGGAAATAATAAGAAAAACAATTATTAAGGAGCGCCTTATGGGTTTTAAGGATTTATTTATATATAACAACAATAAAATCACCGATGATTTTACACTTTCTTCCACCGCAAGCATAACTCACCAAAACGGTGTTAATAATTTTATACACACCGACATTAGTGACAAGACTACGGTTTTATACAAAAGTGGGGAAATCAGCCCTGTTTTAAAAGAAAATCTTGAATTTATAAAGGATGCATTTTGCAAGGAGAAGAATTTCGATTTTGTTATCCGAGAATTTTCAATCCCCTGTCAGGGAAAAAGCAAAGACGGCTTTCTGATATTTTACGACGGGCTTTCCAATGCGGATTATATAAACCGTGATATCTTGGGCGGATTATTACGAAAACCGATTAATCTGCCTCCCGAAAAAGTTACAGAGGACTTTATCTTTTCAACCCTCATTCCCCAAGCACCTTTGAGCAAGATAACAAAGATTGACCAAGTTATTCAAATGGTTGGATTTGGGAACTGTGCTATATTTATTGATGGGTGCAGTTTTTCCTTTGTGGCTGATGTTAAAGGCTTTGGCGGGCGGGGAGTGGGGTCCCCTATTACGGAGGCGGTTTTATCAGGGCCGCAGGAGGCATTTAACGAAAAGCTTATGACCAATATCGGACTTAT
>JAZRTD010000266.1:0-10354 GCA_045651845.1 Clostridia bacterium
ATTCCTTGCCAGCGGACTTGATGGGGAGAAAGACCCTATATTCTATCAGTCACACGTTCCAGCACATTCACAGCTTGGCTGGGTGCTTGATTGTTTCACATATTTTGGTGAGCTTTCAAGAATGACACAGTTTAAGGATAAATCAAGCAAGCATGCAGATAATATAAATGCGGGACTCTTTACATATCCAAGTCTTATGGCGGCAGATATTTTGCTTTATCAGGCTGACCTTGTCCCAATTGGAAAGGACCAGAAGCAACATCTTGAGCTTACTCGTGATCTTGCAACAAGATTTAACCATACATACAGCGACACATTCAAGATTCCAGACCCATATATTCCAAAGGTAGGGGCAAAGATAATGAGTCTACAGAATCCGCTTCAGAAAATGTCAAAGTCTGATCCTAATGAAAATTCGTATATATTGATGCTTGACCCTCTTGACAGAATTGTCAATAAAATAAAAAGGGCGGTTACCGACAGTGATGCCCAAGTTAAACGGGGCGAAGGTAAAGAGGGCGTTGAAAACCTTATGAGTATTTACAGCGCGATGACAGGAAAGACTATGGATGAAATTGAAGTTGAGTTTGACGGCAAAGGCTATGGTGATTTTAAAATGGCTGTTGCTGAATCTGTTGTGTCCGTTCTGGGTCCTATACAGGAAAGATATAAAGATTTTATTAAAAATAAAGATTATCTTGAAAAAATATATAGAAGCGGTGCTGAAAGAGCGGCTTATGTTGCTAATAAAACTGTGAGCAAGGTTAACAGAAAGGTTGGCTTTATTCAGCCGTAACAGGAGGCAGAAGATATGTTAAATATTGCAAATTCACAAATTCTTTTTGTTGTTCTTTCCATGGTAGTTGCATTTTTAATTTCCTTTGCCTCAACACCCGTTGTTATTGGAATCGCGAAGAAAATTAAGGCTATTGATGTTCCAAAGGACGAGAGAAGAGTTCATAAAAAACCTATTCCTTTAATTGGCGGCTTGGCTATTTTTTATGGATTTTTAGTAAGTGTTTTATGCTTTTGTGATATAGAAGAACCAATTATTGGAATTTTGCTTGGAGCTTTTGTTATAATCGTAACGGGTGTAATAGACGATAAGTATAGTCTTCCTGCAAAGGTAAAGCTATTAATGCAGATTGTTGCGGCTGTAATTGTATTGGTGTTTGGAGTTGAAATTCGGTATATAGAAAATCCGTTTACCAATGAGTATATAACATTTGGCTGGCTTTCTATTCCTATAACGGTTATTTGGATTGTCGGTGTTACAAATGCGGTTAATTTAACTGACGGTCTGGATGGATTGGCTGCGGGAATTTCAACAATTGCTTCGCTTAGTTTGCTTATTTTGATTATGTTTACAGATAATCTAAATCTTGCAATAATAACAGCGGCGCTTGCCGGGGCAGGTTTTGGCTTTTTGCCGTATAACTTTAACCCTGCAAAGATTTTTATGGGCGATACGGGCTCTATGTTTTTAGGGTATATGCTTGCGTGTATTTCTGTCCAGGGACTTATGAAAACATATACAATAATTTCTTTTGCCATGCCTATTCTGGTTTTAGGTCTGCCCATATTTGATACTATTTTTGCTATTGTCAGACGTCTTGTAACAGGAAAGTCAATTATGGCTCCGGACAGAGGGCATCTGCATCACAGACTTTTAGATATGGGATTTAGTCAAAGACAAACTGTTACAATTCTTTATACGCTGACTGCTATTTTGTGTCTTACGGCACTTGTAATGTTTTTAAGAAATGCATTTAGTGGTCTTATATTAGTTCTTGCAGTAATTTTGATTATAATTATCAGCTTTGCAGTTTTAGATGCTAAATCTGAAAAGTCGCAACATAATGAAAGTGAAATAAAATAACAAAAAAACAGAGCTTTGGCTCTGTTTTTTTAATCCATTTCTATAATTATAAGGTCATCGCCGATTGTTTTTATATTTTCCCATTTAATTACTATGTCAGAGTCTTTTCCGAAAAGCCCCATAATACGATAGTTCCCAGGCACGACTAATGAGACGAGGTTTCCGCTATCAAGGTCGATTTCAATATCTGTTGGAAACCCAAGCCTTGCCCCTGTTTTTATATTGATTACTTCTTTATTCCTGATTTCGTTAACACTGCATATTGCCATAAAAATACCCCTTACCATATTATGCAATCTCTGTATAATTTATTACAAACAGACCAATACTGTAAATGAAAAAACAGTAAGGAGACAAAGTTTGTGATAATTAATAAAGTTGAAATTTCCGGAGTTAATACATCAAAATTGCCAAATCTTTCAGAAAAGAAAAAACAAGAACTGTTTGAAAAAATACAGGAAGGGGACAAGCTGGCAAGACAGGAGTTTATATATGGAAATTTGCGTCTTGTTTTGAGCGTGCTTCAAAAATTTAATAACAGAGGAGAATGCGCAGATGATTTGTTTCAGATAGGATGTATTGGACTTATTAAAGCTTTGGATAATTTTGATACATCACACGGAGTTAAATTTTCAACTTATGCAGTGCCTATGATAATTGGCGAAATCCGTCGTTATTTGAGAGATAATAATGCGTTAAGAGTCAGCCGAAGTCTGAGGGACATTGCATATAAGGCTCTGGCGGTCAGGGAAAGGCTTATTTCGGAAAATGGTAAAGAGCCTACAAATAAAGAAATTGCCAAAGAACTTAATATTAATGTTGAAGAAATAGATACGGCGCTTGATGCAATCATGGACCCCGTTTCATTAAATGAGCCTGTTTATCACGACGGAGGAGATGCGGTTTATGTTATGGACCAGGTTAAAGACGAAAAAAATATAGACGAAAAATGGATTGACGATATATCAATCGGAGAGGCGATTAAACGCTTGCCTGAAAGGGAACAAAATATAATTTCTCTTCGATTTTTCAGCGGGAAAACACAAATGGAAATCGCTGATGAAATTGGGATTTCTCAGGCACAGGTTTCCCGTCTTGAAAAAAATGCAATAAATCATATGAAGAAATATTTATAGAAAAGGCACGGCATAAAGCCGTGCCTTAATTTTATTCACTGTCTATTGTTGAAATGCAAATTGTCATTTCTTCAAGGACATCCAAAAGACCTCTGACAGTATCAAGCGCTGTAAACATAGTTACATTATTTTCAACTGCACAGCGTCTTATCATAAATCCATCGGATTCATCATCAACCTCTCCGATATCACGGGTATTGATAACATAGTTAACATATCCTTTGCGGATTGATTCGAGGATTTCTTCACTGCCCTCGCTGATTTTCTTCTTAATCCTTGTTTTGATTCCGTGTGCCTTAAGGAAGTTTGCAGTCCCCTTTGTTGCTTCAATATTAAAGCCCATCTTATAGAATTTTTCAATAAGAGGAAGTGCTTCGTCTTTATCCTTGTCGGCAATGGTTACGAAAATTGTTCCATAGTTAACGACATTCATTCCTGATGCCTGAAGAGCTTTATATAGAGCTCTCGTTCTGCTCTTATCGTAGCCAATTGCTTCACCGGTTGACTTCATTTCAGGAGATAAATATGCATCAAGTCCTCTGATTTTTGAGAAGGAGAAGGCTGGAACCTTAACATACCATCTCTTTTTCTCTTCGGGATAAACTTCTGTAATTCCCTGCTCAGGAAGAGTTTTTCCCAAGATTGCAAGAGTTGCAATATCTGCAAGGGAATATCCTGTTGCCTTTGAAAGGAAGGGAACAGTTCTTGAAGAACGAGGATTAACTTCGATAACATAAACGTCTTCATTTTTATCAACGATAAACTGGATATTGTAAAGTCCAACAATACCAATTCCTAAAGCGAGACGCTTTGAGTAATCAATAATGATTTCTTTAACCTTATCTGAAATACTGAAAGATGGATAAATGCTGATACTGTCGCCGGAATGCACACCTGTTCTTTCAACGTGTTCCATAATTCCGGGGATAAATACATTTTCTCCGTCACAAACTGCATCAACTTCAACTTCCTTGCCGACAATGTATTTATCAACAAGAACAGGTTTATCCTCGTCAATTTCAACGGCAGTTTTAAGATATCTGCGAAGTCCTTCTTCGTTATTTACAATCTGCATTGCCCGTCCGCCGAGAACATAGCTTGGTCGAACAAGAACGGGGTATCCGATTTCACTTGCTGCGTTAACTCCGTCTTCAATCTTTGTAACAGCTTTCCCCTTTGGTTGCGGAATACCAAGTTCATTCATAATATGCTCAAATGAATCTCGGTTTTCAGCTCTTTCAATAGCCTGAACATCTGTTCCAATTATCTTAACGCCTCGTTTTTCAAGGGGCTCTGCAAGGTTTATTGCAGTCTGTCCGCCAAGGCAAGCGATTACACCAAGAGGATTTTCAAGCTTAACAATATTCATTACATCTTCAACAGTAAGAGGTTCAAAATAAAGCTTATCGCTTGTTGTGTAATCAGTTGAAACTGTTTCGGGGTTGTTGTTTATAATAATGGATTCATAACCATATTCCTTAATTGTTTTAACAGCGTGAACTGTTGAATAGTCAAATTCAACCCCCTGACCTATACGGATAGGGCCGCTGCCTAAAACAATAATCTTTTTCTTATCACTTACAACAGATTCATTCTCGTCCTCATAAGTTGAATAAAGATAAGGAACATAGCCTGGGAATTCGCTTGCGCAAGTGTCAATTGTCTTATATACAGGGAAAATATTATTGTCGCAACGAAGCTTGAAAATTTCCTCTTCGTTGGTTTTCCAGAGATGCGCAATATATTTGTCAGAAAATCCCATTTTCTTAGCTTTTTTCAAAAGTTCAATATCGTCTTTAGCACCATCGGCTTCAAGAATACGCTCAAAATCAACAATATTTTTGATTTTATCAAGGAAAAACATATCTATATGAGTTATGTTGCATATTCTGCTATGGTCAACTCCAAGCCACATAAGCTGAGCGATAGCATAAATTCTGTCATCCGTTCCCTCAGCGATATAGGAGAGGAGGTCGTCAACAGACATTTTATCCTGGTCAAACTTTGACATATAAATATGGCAAACACCAATTTCAAGCGAACGGATAGCCTTAAGCAAGCTTTCTTCAAGTGTTCTGCCTATACTCATAACCTCGCCAGTTGCTTTCATTTGTGTTCCAAGCTTATTGGAAGCATTTGTGAATTTATCAAACGGGAAACGAGGCATCTTTGTAACAACATAGTCAAGAGATGGCTCAAAGCTTGCCGGAATGTTTGCAAGCATAATTTCGTCAAGAGTCATACCCAAAGCAACCTTTGCTGTAACTCTAGCAATTGGATAACCGCTTGCTTTTGAAGCAAGCGCGGAAGAACGGGAAACTCGCGGGTTCACCTCGATAACATAATAGTCAAATGATTGCGGGTCAAGAGCAAACTGAACATTACAGCCACCCTCGATTTTTAAAGCACGAATAAGTCTAAGTGCCGCATTGCGGAGCATATGATATTCCTTGCTTGTGAGAGTCTGTGCAGGGGCAACAACAATACTGTCGCCTGTGTGAATTCCAACAGGGTCCATATTTTCCATACTGCAGATTGTTATAGCAGTATCGTTGCTGTCACGCATAACTTCAAATTCAATTTCCTTATAACCTTTTATGCTTTTTTCAACAAGAACCTGACCAACAGGAGAGAGTTGGAGTGCGTTTTTCATAATTTCGCAAAGTTCAGCTTCGTTATCTGCAAAACCGCCACCTGTTCCGCCAAGTGTAAAAGCAGGGCGAAGAACAACAGGGTAACCAATTTCTTTTGCAGCAGATATACCCTCTTCCATAGAGTTTGCAATAAGAGATGGAAGAACAGGTTCGCCCAATTCTTCGCAAAGCTCCTTGAAAAGCTCTCTGTCTTCAGCTCTTTCAATACTTTCACAGCTTGTCCCTAAAAGTTCAACCTGACATTCGGCTAAAATACCCTTTCTTGCAAGCTGCATAGCAAGGTTTAAGCCTGTCTGTCCGCCTATTCCAGGAACAATCGCATCAGGGCGTTCATATCTTAAAATTTTAGCTACATATTCAAGAGTTAAAGGTTCCATATAAACCTTGTCGGCAATGGTTGTATCTGTCATAATTGTTGCAGGGTTGGAATTAACAAGAATAACCTCATAGCCTTCCTCTTTAAGGGCAAGACACGCTTGAGTTCCTGCGTAATCAAATTCCGCAGCCTGTCCTATTACAATAGGACCGCTTCCTATAACCAATACTTTTTTAATATCTTTACGCTTAGGCATTCTTTGTCTCCTCCATAATTTCTACAAATTCGTCATACAAGCATTTAGGACAGTCATGGTCCAGAGCATTTTCAGGAAGATATTGCACTGCATAAACTTTATCATCAGGGCATGCAATTCCCTCAACTGTCTTGTCAAGAATATTTATATGGGTGAGCTTTAACTTTGTATTTTCAAGGGATTTTTCATCGATAACAAAACTATGATTTTGATTTACAACTTCAATCTTACCGCTATCTGTATTTTTAACAGGGTGGTTTCCGCCACGGTGGCCGAATTTCAGTTTATAAACCTTTGCGCCGTAAGCCATACCGATAATTTGATGACCTAAGTCAATTCCAAAAATCGGATATTTGCCGATAAGGGATTTAACCGTTTCAACAACTTCGGGAATATCCTCAGGGCTTCCAGGCCCGTTTGAGATTAAAACACCGTCCGGATTCATAAACATAATTTCATCAGCAGTTGTATTATAAGGAACAACAGTAACATTACAGCCTCTTGATTTAAGCTTTTCAATTACGCTGAGTTTAAGACCGCAGTCAATAATAACAACATTATATTTGTGACTGGAAGTTCTTGAGTACCAGCGTTTTTTACTTGAAACCTTTGAAACAGCGTTTTTAACTTCAGGAGTTGATTTTATAATCTCAACTGCCTCGCTAGCAGGTGTTTCGGAAGAGGTGATAATGCCTCTTTGAAGTCCGTTATCTCTGATGTGTCTTGTAAGTTTTCTTGTGTCAATTCCGAAAAGCCCCGGAATAGAATTTTCTTCAAGCACTTCGGAAAGAGTTTTGGTATAACGGAAGTTGCTTGGCATATCGTTGTAATCACGAACGATGATACCGCCGATAGTAGGATTTTTTGATTCAAAATCGTCTTCGGTTATTCCATAGTTGCCAATAAGCGGATAGGTCATAATAACGATTTGAGAAGTGTAGGATGGGTCAGAAATAACTTCCTGATAACCTACCATTGAAGTATCGAAAACGACTTCGCAAACAACATCTTTATCCGCGCCGAAACCATAGCCGATGTATTCGCTGCCGTCTTCTAAGACTAATTTCCTGCCAAATTTTTTTGTCATCGATATTCCCCCTGTTTTTTATTAAATATGACAATTATACATACTTTCTTAATTTATTATTATAACATTTATGTACTATGTCTGTCAACTTATAATTTATGTTTTTTTGCATAATATTATATTTCATAATAGTATCATTTTTTACGCAGATATAAAATTTTGTTTTTGGGTATTGACTGAACACTTTTATTGTGTTAATATAAGAATGATTTTTTTCAAAAAAGGTATAGTGCAACTTTGGTTGCACTATACCTTTTGTTTATATGTCAATTTCAAGACCGACAGGGCAATGGTCGCTTCCGAGAATATCAGAATAAATAACAGCGTCCTTTATTTTATCCTTAATTCTGTCAGATACTAAAAAATAGTCAATACGCCACCCTGCATTCTTTGCCCGTGATTGGAAACGGTAACTCCACCAAGAATATGCTCCCTCTTTGTTAGGGTAAAGATGCCTGAATGAATCAGTAAAACCGCTTTCTAAAAGAATTGTCATTTTCTCTCTTTCTTCATCTGTAAAGCCTGCATTCATTCTGTTTGTCTTCGGGTTTTTAAGGTCTATTTCCTTGTGAGCCACATTTAAATCACCGCATAATATTACAGGCTTAACGCTGTCAAGCTTTAGAAGATACTCACGAAAATCTTTTTCCCATTCCATACGATAACAAAGTCTTTTAAGCTCGTTTTGGGAATTTGGGGTGTAGCAGGTAACAAAATAAAAGTTTTCGTATTCAGCGGTTATAACTCTGCCCTCGTGGTCGTGCTTTTCAAGGCCTATGCCGTAGGTTACAGAATGGGGTTCATTCTTTGAAAAAACAGCTGTTCCCGAATAACCTTTCTTTTCAGCAGAGTTCCAGAAAGAAAGGTAAGAAGGGGCATTGACTTCTGCCTGACCTTCTTGCATTTTTGTTTCCTGAATAGCAAAGATATCAGCATCACTGTTATTTAAAAAATCTTCAAAACCCTTACCAAGACAAGCCCGAAGACCGTTCACATTCCAAGATATAAGTTTCATAAATAAGGTTCCTTCCCTATATAATATATCGCTTTTTTATTATAAACAATCATTTATTTTTTGTCAACAAAAACACTTGCAAAAATTCGTATAATTTGCTATAATCAGGAAGGTGATGTTTTGTTATGTTTAATTTGAAAATGGCCGATTTGAATATTTTAATTGAAAATAAATTTCCGTACATTCAAAAAATGTGCGAAAAATATCTGACAAATGAAACAAACAGTGATTTTTCCATATCTGTAACAGAAGAGGAGATTGTTCAGGAAAAAACTGAAGAATGTACTGATTTAGGGTATCTTGAAAGTCTTGCGATCTACAGAAAAATTGCGGAGAAAATTATTGAATTTGACGGCTTTTTGCTCCACGGCGTTGTTTTAGAAACCGAGGGCGAAGGGGTTGCTTTCTGCGCAAAAAGCGGAACAGGGAAATCAACTCACGCGGCTTTATGGCTAAGATACCTAGGAGATAAATGCTCGGTTGTTAATGGTGACAAGCCTTTAATCCGCATAAAGGAAGGGAAAGCGGTTGCTTACGGAACCCCCTGGTGCGGAAAAGAGGGGATAAACAATAATACAAGTGTTGTTTTAAAAGGAGTATGTATTCTTCAAAGAGGTATTGAAAACGAGATTGAAAAAATAGAGAAAAGCAGTGTGTTACCATATCTCACAACTCAAATTTATGTTCCTAAAAACGGAATGAAAATGATTAAAACTCTTGATTTAATTGATGCTTTAGTCAAGGGAACAGACTTTTATTTGCTTAAATGCAATATGGATATAAGCGCCGCAAAAGTTGCGTATAACAGGATATTCGGTATAGAAAGGACGGAAAATTAGTTATGAAAATATTTCAGCCTAAAATTTTAGAATTGAAGAAAGGTTATAGTGGAAAACAGCTTGTTTCCGATATTGTGGCAGGCATAATTGTTGCAATTATCGCCCTGCCATTATCAATCGCACTTGCTATAGCCTCGGGGGTTTCACCTGAAAAGGGACTATATACTGCGATTGTTGCAGGATTTGTTATTTCTCTTCTCGGCGGAAGCCGTGTAAATATTTCAGGGCCCACAGCGGCGTTTGCAACCATTGTTGCCGGGATTGTTGCCGTTTACGGCACGTCAGGGCTTGTTGTTGCAACCATAATGGCGGGTATTTTGCTGATTTTAATGGGAGTTTTCAAATTCGGAACACTTATTAAATACATACCCTATACAATAACCACTGGATTTACAGCAGGAATTGCCTTAACAATAGTTATAGGGCAGATAAAGGATTTTATGGGACTGACATTCCCCGAAGGAACTCACGCGGTTGAAACAACAGAAAAGCTTGGTGCAGTTTTTTCTTCAATATCCACAGTTAATCCCTACGCACTTTTAATCGGCGGAATAGGTCTTTTAATTTTGATTATTTGGCCTAAAATTAATAAAAAAATTCCAGGTTCGTTGATTGCGGTTATACTTTCGGTTTTGATTGTTAAGGTGTTTGATGTTAATGTCAACACAATCGGAGATTTATACGATATTTCAAATAAGCTCCCAAAATTTGAAATTCCTGATATCAGCTTTGGAATGATAAAGGAACTTCTCCCAAGTGCCTTTACTATTGCAATTTTAGCAGGGATAGAATCTCTTTTGTCCTGTGTTGTATCAGATAATATGATAAAGGATAAACATAACTCAAACACAGAGCTTATAGCTCAGGGTGCGGGAAACATTATGTCAGGTTTGTTTGGCGGGATTCCTGCAACAGGGGCAATTGCAAGAACGGCGGCAAATGTGAAAAACGGCGGAAGAAGTCCTGTTTCGGGAATAATCCACGCAGTTGTGCTTTTGCTTATTCTTGTTGTTTTAATGCCTTATGCAGCATGGATTCCAATGCCGACTATTGCGGCAATTCTTTTTATGGTTGCATATAATATGAGCGAATGGCGTCAGTTTGTTAAAATATGCAAAACTGCACCCAAAAGCGATATAACGGTTTTGATTATAACCTTTGTTTTAACAGTT
>JAZRTD010000267.1:0-2114 GCA_045651845.1 Clostridia bacterium
ATAGGCGGAACACTCTATCTTTTAGATAGTGCGTGGGGCTTTGGTTCAGCAGAGCTTGGCGCTCCGCAGGCAACACTTATGAAAATGATTGTTGAGGGTGTTATGGGCGGAAATCTCCCTTGGACTCTTGTGTTCATTGGCGTATTTATTGCTATTGTTGTTGAGGTTGTGGGAATTCCTGTTCTTCCGTTTGCGATTGGGGTATATCTCCCTGTTCAGCTTAATGCCTGCATTATGATTGGCGGACTTGTAAGACTTGCTGTAAGCAAAATTAAGAAATCTGATGAAGAAAAGAAAGCAATTGAAAACGACGGTATTCTCTTCTGTTCGGGTATGATTGCAGGAGAGGGACTTGTTGGTATATTGCTTGCACTTTCTGCAATATTTGGAATTGATAAGATGATTAATCTTTCAGGATTATTGGGTATCCCAACATTCGTTTCCGATATTGGCGGAATTGTTCTTTTAGCTTTAATTGTTTTAACAGTTCTTAAGTTCTCACTCTGGAAAAAGCGTAATTAATATGAAGAAACGAAAAGAAAATTATCTCGAAAAGAAACCATTAAGAGCAAACCATATTAAGTGGAAAAAAGAGGAAAACGGCGAAGTTGTTCTTGAAATTGAGAACAAAGGCGTTGCAAACAGACTCGCACAGAAGCTTTTGAAAAAACCTAAAGTAAGTTATATACATCTTGACGAAATGGGAAGTTTTATCTGGCCGATGCTTGAGGGTGAGGAAGATATTATTTCTCTTGGCGAAAGGGTTAAAGAAAATTTCGGCGATAAGGCTGAGCCTCTTTATGAAAGGCTTTCAAGACATATAAAAATACTTGAAAGTTATAAATTTATTGAGTTTAAAGACTGAAAAAGTCCTGCCTATATGGGCAGGATTTTTTTGCACATAAATTATTTGTGAAAAAATTGGAATATTGTTAAAATTTTTGTTGACGGATACTGGGAATAAGGGTATAATTATTGTATTAGATTAATGCGAAAAGAGGATTTTTATGGGAATCAAAATCGGTATAGTTGGATACGGAAATTTAGGCAGAGGTGTTGAAAGTGCCGTTTTGCAGAATGAAGATATGTCTCTTTACGGGGTATTTACCCGTCGGAATCCAAAAAGCATGACAACGCTTACGGGAGCTAATGTTTACTCTGTTGATGAAATTATAGACCATAAAGACAATATAGATGTTTTAATTTTGTGTGGGGGCAGTGCAACAGATTTGCCTGTTCAAACTCCCGCTCTGGCTGAAAATTTTAATGTTATTGACAGCTTTGATACACACGCGAAAATCCCCGCTCATTTTGAAAATGTTAACGAGAAAGCTGAAAAATCCGGGAAAATTGCCATTATTTCCGTTGGCTGGGACCCGGGTATGTTCTCCATTAACCGACTTTTTGGGGATGCTATTTTGCCTTGCGGAAAGGACTATACGTTCTGGGGAAAGGGCGTAAGTCAGGGCCATTCTGACGCTATTAGAAGAATTGACGGAGTGGTGGATGCAAGACAGTATACAATTCCAATTGAATTGGCAGTTGAGGCTGTAAGAAATGGCGAAAATCCAAAGCTTTCAACAAGAGAAAAACACAAGAGGGAGTGTTTTGTTGTTGCGGAGGATGGTGCAGACAAAAAAAGAATAGAAGAAGAAATCAAAAATATGCCTAATTATTTTGCAGATTATGACACAACTGTTCATTTTATATCAATGGAAGAGCTTCAGAATGAACATAAAGGACTTCCCCACGGCGGAGTTGTTATAAGAAGCGGTAAGACGGGACTGAATAATGAAAACACAAATATTATTGAATACAGTCTTAAACTCGATTCTAATCCCGAATTTACATCTTCTGTGCTTGTTGCTTACGCAAGAGCGGCTGTTCGTATGAATAAAGAGGGAATGAAGGGATGCAAAACTGTTTTTGATGTTGCACCGGCATATTTATCTGCTAAATCAGGCGAAGAATTAAGAAAAAATCTGCTTTAATCGGGGTGATGGTATGAAAACTATAATGCTTGTTTTTGGAACAAGACCGGAAGCTATTAAAATGTGTCCCCTTGTTAACGAGCTTAAATCGAGAAAAAATATTAAAACAGTTGTTTGCGTAAC
>JAZRTD010000268.1:0-2751 GCA_045651845.1 Clostridia bacterium
GACAACGGAATTGCAGTTGCAATGATGATGGCAATTTTAGATGATAAAAATCTTTCCCACCCTGCAATTGAGGCGGTTTTCACGGTTGATGAGGAAATCGGTCTTATCGGCGCGTCGGCAATTGATGCCTCTTATCTTTCAGGAAAAAGAATGATTAATATTGACTCGGAGGAAGAGGGGATTTTCACCGTAAGCTGTGCAGGTGGCGAACAGGCGAAATGTATTCTCCCTGTAGAGAGAGAAAATTTTGAGGGAATTGCAGTTTCAATCTTTGTTGGAGGACTCTTAGGCGGTCATTCGGGGGTTGAAATTAATAAAGGCAGAGCAAATTCAAATATTCTTCTGGGACGGATTTTGGATAAAATCAAGGACGAAACCGAAATGAGGATTATTTCCGTTTCGGGCGGACTTAAGGATAACGCAATTCCAAGAGAAAGCGTTGCCGAAATTGTTGTTTCGGATAAGGCTAAAGCGGAAAAGGTCTGCAAAGAAATGGAAAAATGCTTTAAAAACGAGTATTCTCTGACAGATGCAGATGTTTTTATAAAGGTTAATGAAATTCAGGGGAAAATGCCTCTTGATAAAACAGGAACGGAAAAGGCTGTTGCAATGCTTTGCTGTCTGCCAAACGGAATAATGGAAATGAGCGCAGGAATAAAAGGTCTTGTCCAGACATCTCTGAATATGGGAATTCTTAAAACCGAGGAAAATGAAGTTATTGCGGAATTCGGGGTAAGAAGCAGTATAGATTCACAGAAGGAAATGCTTATAAGACGGATAAAGTGTCTTATGGAAAGCCTTGGGGGAAAATGCGAAGCCTCGGGAAGATATTCAGGCTGGGAATATAAAAAGGATTCCCCCCTCCGTGACTTAATGGCAGAGGTCTATGAGGATATGTACGGGGAAAAGCCTGTTATTCAGGCAATCCACGCAGGTTTAGAGTGCGGAACCTTTGCAGGAAAGATTGAGGACTTTGACGGAATTTCAATCGGTCCCGATATGAAAGATATCCATACTTTCTCTGAAACCCTTTATGTAAAATCAACAGAAAGAGTTTATAATATGATAATTGAAACATTAAAAAGGATGAAGGGTTAACCCTTCATCCTTTTTATTTTGCTAAATTAATTATTTCCCGTTTTTTGTCTAAAGCATATTCATATGCCATTCCCGTTCCGCTTTTGGGCGGATAATCCTTATTTAAATAAATCGCGCAAATATCTGCATTATCTATCATTATGCAATTCCGCTCAATATAAATGGATTTTCCTGCATTTCTTATCTTTTCAGGGAAATACGTTTCTTCGCATCTTTCCAGAAGGTAATTTTCATAATCTTCATTTATATCAGGGTATTCAGCACGAACATAAATTCTTTTGATATGGGGGTATTTTACCTTCTTTTTGTCCAAAACCTCACGGCTTAAAGCATTAAAATCACTTCGGCTTCCAACAATAAAAGTATCAACATTTTCAGAAATAAGCCTTTCAACAATCTCCGCCAGCTTGATTTTAATGCTTTCTTTATCTTCAATTTTTCTATGCCCTATAAAAGAACAGCTTTTTGTCTTGTTTTCCATATCATACGCCTGAAACTAAAAAATGCGTGGTCTGCCTGAAAGCAGAGCCACGCATTAAAAAACGCCAACTCTGTTTCAAATGATCACCACAATCTTTTATTCTCAATTAAAGAAAACTCTTAATTCAGAGGATAACGAAACAAGAGTGTACGCTTTTTACATAGCGTACCCCTCTTCCTTAAGAGTAATTCTATTTATAATTGTTAATAAAATAAAAAACTGTGGTAATTGTATTATACCACAATTTTTTTATTTTATCAAGAGATATTTTAATTGAAATAACTTTCCGTTAAGGCTTTTGCGGTTTGGATTTCGGGGAAGTTATCCTCAAAATATTCTTCCATAAAATCGCAGAAAATGTTTTCCGTTTCAAAGTGCCCTGCATCAATAATATTAAGACCGATTTCCGAGGCAAACTGGGCGTCGTGATGCCCTATGTCTGCAGTGAGATAAACATCAGCGTCTGCGTGGAGAGCACATTCCATAAGGTCACCGCCGCTGCCTGAGCATACGGCAACTGTGCGGATTTCCTCTCCTGGATTTCCCACGGTTCGGAGAGTCCTTGAGCCAAGGGTTGCACGGACAAAATCCGCAAAGTCTTCAAGGCTCATAGGCGGTTCAAGAAAGCCCACTCTTCCTATATTATCAAGGAGCGTGCCTGAAGAGCTTATGCATTCCTCTTCCGTATAAGCTCTCACCTCTTCAAGGCCCAGAGCATCGGCTAAAAGGTCGTTCATTCCGCCCTCTGCCTTGTCAAAGTTAGTGTGCATACTGTAAACTGCAATTCCGCTTTTAATAAGGCTTATAATGAGTCTTCCCGTTGGGTCGCTTTCGGTTATTTTTGAAAGGGGCTTAAAAATAAGAGGGTGATGAGTTATTATAAGGTTTGCGCCAAAGCTTTGAGCCTGCTTTAAGGTTTCGGAGTTGATTTCAAGGCAGAAGAAAACCTTGCCTGCCTGATTTTCATAATCGCCCAGCAGAAATCCCGAATTGTCCCACTTTTCTGCAAGATAAGAGGGCGCAATTCTTTCAAGCTCCTTTATAATATCACAAATTCTCATTTTCAATCATCTCCTTAAGATTTTTAAGGGCATAAAGACGAATAAGATTTTTTCCGTTCTCTGACATTGAAAGCCCGTTTATCTGCTTATTAAGCTTTGAAAGACGCTCAT
>JAZRTD010000269.1:0-18590 GCA_045651845.1 Clostridia bacterium
ATATTATAAAGGAGAATATAAAATGATTGATATTGAAAAGATAGAGAAGACGATTGATAGTCTTGAACAAAGTTCAATCCAATTCAGCAATATATCAGCGATAATTACAGGTGTTAGAGATATTATCGAAAAAGTGAAGGAAGAAAAGATCGACATTTCTCAAGCACACAAGGAGTTGAAAGAAGCTTCAACACAACTTTCTACTATTGGAAAAGATTTAAAAAGATATGAGACTAACCTAAATACAACGATTACAAATCTTATAAGTGACATGAATTCTAAAAATATTAAGATTTTTGAAGCTTATAAAGAAGAACTTACCTTCAATATGAATGCATTTAAAACGGATATTACATCAACGACTTTAACTGCTATGAAAACAAACAGTGAACAACTTCAGTTGTCTATAACCAATAGCGTTGATAAATCAAATAAGACGACATCAGATGAATTAAAAGAATCGTCTGAAAAAATTATTGAAAATACAAATTCTGCAACAGCGAGGGTGATCGATAATACAAACGAAATTTCTGGGATGATAAATAAAAATAAAAAGTTTTTGTTTGCTAATATGGCGTTAATTGGCGTATCAGTAATATTGCTTATTTTACTATATTTAAAATGATAGGCATTATTACAATGCGTATGACGAAAACAGGAATTGGGGATTTATTGCATGTATATATTATAATAAAGATTATACATATACTATTTCCCAATTCCTGTTTTCATTTATTTTAAATGGCGCCTTGACATAGCGGAAATTCCATGATATATTGATAATAAATTTCAGGTCAATTTTAGGTCAACTGTAGGTCAACAAATTGTCAAAAAATGAGCTAAAATTGAGTAAAAATCATTTAAAATTAAATCAGCACAAATTGGAGAAATCGTTGATATTATAAGGCTTTTGGGTAAAGCGAGGTTTAGCGCAGTTTGGTAGCGCACCTGGTTTGGGACCAGGGGGCCACAGGTTCGAATCCTGTAACCTCGACCATATCGGAACAAGCTTTTGCTTGTTCCGATTTTTTATTTAAAAATCAGACAACTGCATAATTGTTCCTTTTTTCTATGACGCATAGAGAATAAGTATATTACAAGTTTGTTACAGAATTGGATAATATATTGCAAAGAAATTCTTGGCGTGATATAATTAAATATAAGTTAGTGTAACCCTATATTTAAATTATACAAGAGGTGCAAAAATGAGAAAAACGGCTCGCTTATTATTAAGGTTGGTGATGATTTTAATAATTTTATCCGTTTCGGTTTTCGGATACGGAAACACGGTTTATATGTACTGGGATAGGCCTTGGGCAAAAATGTATTCGACGGAATACACATTAAGCACGATGCCTGTGCGATACGGAAGAGTTACATATATTCCCGTTGATGATGCTTTGCGGGTATGCGGATTTGGTCTTGGTTGGGACAGCTCAGTAAATGCTGTTACAGCGGCAAAGGGAAATGTTTTCTCGTACATAATCGTAAATTCAAATGTATTATGGAAGGGCGAATATCAATACATATCTCCGAACAGAACAATGTTTTTCGACAATGTGTTTTATATGCCGATTGATATGTTTGAGGTGCTTACCGACGACAAAATTGTTGTAAGCGATTTTGGTGCATTGGAGAAAAAAGGAGTTCGGGACATTCTTGAAAATACGGAGGTTTCCGATAAAAGCAGACAAAGCGGAGAAATATTCCGTTTTGCAAACGGCGTGGTTGCGGGAAACTTCGGGATGATGACTGAAATTGTAACCGATGATGAAGTTCAGCGTTATACCGAGGCGGTAAATCTTGTTGGGAATACTGCTCCTGCAGGAGTAAATATTTATAACATTGTTGTCCCAACATCATCGGAATTTTATGCCCCGAAAGACATATATCTCAATCAAACACAGAATATCAGACAAATATACGGAGGACTTTCGCAAAGGGTAATGCCCGTCAATGTTGTTAAAACTCTTGATAACCATTCAAGCGAGAGTATATATTTCAGGACAGACCACCATTGGACCCAAAGAGGTGCTTATTATGCATATAAGGAGTTTATGGAGGTTAAGGGCGAAAATCCACCCCTCCTAAATGATTTCATAACAACCGTTACGCCGTTTTCAGGGTCCATTTCAGGATTTGCAAAAGGAACTTTCGGGGAGCAGATTATGCTGAATAATCCTGAAACAATTGAGAAGTTTTATCCAATACATTATACAGGCGGTGCTTGCTACCTTGATATGTATATGCAGAAATATGCTTGCCCCATTGAACCTGTATATTATAATTCGGACACATATCTTTCATTTATCGGCGGGGATATGCCCCTTGTTGTTTTTACATCTGATGTAAATAACAATAAAAAACTTCTTATATTAAAGGAGTCCTTTGGGAATGCCTTTGCAACCTGGGCGCTTAATAATTATTCGGAGGTTTATGTGGTCGATATGCGACTGTTTAATAATGGGGAAGAACGGTTTAAGATAAATGACTTTTACAAATTTGTTAAATTTGATGATTTGGTAATAATTAATTCCGCATCGTCGCTTGGAATATACGAACAACTTAAAAGCTTTGTATAAAAAATCCGCTTATGCGGATTTTTTATTTTTAATATAATATCAATCCTTATAATTTTAACAATAAAAGATAAAATAAATATTGATAAATCTGTGAAAATCCGTTTTTTTCTTTGAAAATCTTTGTTTTTGTGATTTTTTTGCAAAAACCTATTGACTTTCCTTTTGAATTATTGTAAAATGAGAATGTATAATTACATTGGGGGTGGAGTATGCTTAAAATGGTTGTGAGCGACCTTGACGGGACGCTGATTTTTGGGCAGAGCCACCTTTCGCCAAAAGTTGTTGAAATGATTGAATTTCTTCATAAAAACGGAATTTTGTTTGTTGTTGCAAGCGGAAGAAAAGTTTGTGAACTTAGGAAAATCTTTGAAAATGTCAGAGATAAGGTGATTTTTGCTGCCTGTGACGGAACTTTTATTATGCAAGGCAGGAATGTTTTGCATAAGGATATTATTAATAAGGAAGTAATTGACAAATCCTTTAAACGCTTTGGAATTGAGGCGGAATATATTTCCGATTCCGTTGGAGATACAGTTAAAATTGTTGTAAGGAAAGAAAATCTTTCGGCGAGAGTAGAGGAATTTATCAGAATTAACCGATGCCTAAGCTGTGTTTATGAGGATGAAGAAATTAAGGAATATGTGAGTTTTGGAAAAAACAAGGGGACAGGGATTAAAGCCTTGCTTGAAAAACTCAAAATTGACAGAAAAGATGTTGTTGCCTTTGGTGATAACTATAACGATGCGGAAATGCTTAAGCTTATTCCAATGAGCTACGCCATGGAAAATGCAAAACCGCAGATAAAAAGAATATGTAAGTATATCACGGCAGATGTTTGCCAGAGTGTTTATGATATAACGGAAAAACAAGGAGGCTAAAAAATGGCTAAATACAGAATTTATGATTGTGAGAAAACAGAGCGTATAACGAAGCTTGTTGAAGCTCTTTATAACAAGAGACCTGAAATTGAATCGGCAAGAGCGGTTTTGCTTACAGAATCCTATAAGAAAACAGAGTCGGAGCCGACTATTATGAGAAGAGCCAAGGCTTTTGCTCATATTCTAGAGAACATTCCTATTGTTATAAGACCAAATGAGCTTGTTGTCGGAAGCCCCACAAAGACCTCGGGAAGTTGTCATACCTTCCCTGAATATTCTTTCCAGTGGCTTGAGGATGAGTTTGACACTCTTGCAACAAGGTCTGCTGATCCGTTTTATATTTCTGAGCAAACCAAAAAGGAGCTTTCAGAGGTTCATAAATACTGGAAAGGTAAAACTTTGAGTGAACTTGCAACATCATATATGGATGAAAGAGCTTTGCTTGCCATTGAGCATAACGTGTTCACTCCCGGTAACTATTTCTATAACGGTGTGGGGCACATAAGCGTTAAATATGGCGAAGTTCTTGAAATAGGTTATGAGGGTATAATCGAAAAAGCCAAAGCTGAACTTGCTAAATGTAAGATTACAGACGGAGATTACATAGACAAATCAACATTTTTAAATGCAGTAATAATAAGCTGTCAGGCGGCGATTGACTATGCAGAGAGATATGCAGAGCTTGCAAAGGCGGAAGCTGAAAAGGAAGCTGACAGTACCCGTAAACGCGAGCTTGAAATTATCTCTGAAAACTGCCGTCGTGTTCCTAAGAAAGGTGCAAGAACATTCTATGAGGCTTGTCAGTCCTTCTGGTTTGTGCAGATGTTAATTCAGCTTGAGGGAAGCGGACACTCCGTTTCACCGGGCCGTTTTGACCAGTATATGTATCCTTATTATAAAGCGGATATGGAAAGCGGAAGAATAACTCCTGAATTTGCGCAGGAACTTATAGACTGTATCTGGATTAAGCTTAACGATTCAAGTAAGGTTCGAGATTTGGCATCTGCTGAAGGTTTTGCAGGTTACAGCCTGTTCCAGAACCTTATAGCAGGCGGTCAGACCCCCGAAGGTCTTGATGCAACAAACGATTTGTCATTTATGACAATTCAGGCAACAATGCACGTTCTTCTCCCGCAGCCATCATTCTCTGTAAGAGTATGGAACGGCTCACCTCACGAATTTTTGATAAAGGCTGCTGAGCTTACAAGAACAGGCGTTGGTCTCCCTGCTTATTATAACGACGAAGTTATTATCCCTGCCTTAATCAACAGAGGTTTAACTTTGGCTGAAGCGAGAAATTATTGTATAATCGGCTGTGTTGAACCGCAGACTCCGGGAAGAACAGACGGTTGGCACGATGCGGCATTCTTTAATATGTGCCGTCCTCTTGAGCTTGTTTTCTCAAACGGTGTTGATAAAGGGGTTCAGATTGGACCGCAGACCGGCGATGTTACCAAGATGAAAACCTTTGAGGAATTTTATGATGCATATAAAATCCAGACAAGTTATATGATTGAGCTTATGGTCAATGCGGATAATGCAATCGATGTGGCTCATGCACAGCGTTGCCCTCTCCCGTATCTTTCAACTATGGTTGATGATTGTATTAAAAAAGGAAAGAGCGTTCAGGAAGGTGGGGCAGTTCATAACTTTACAGGCCCTCAGGGCTTTGGTGTTGCCAATATGGCAGATGCACTTTATGCGGTTAAAAAGCTTGTGTTTGATGAAAAGAAGATAACAATGGCTGAGCTTAAAGATGCTCTTGAAGCAAACTTCGGAAAAGACAGCGGGAATGCACAGGAGCTTACAATCCAGATTGCAAAAGAGCTTGAAAAAGCAGGCGTTAAGCTCACAGAAGATAAGATTGCCGAAATCTATAATCGAGTTAAGAGCGAAGGCGGAAGCGGAAATAATAAGAGAGCCTTTGAAATAAAAGCTATGATTGACGAGATTCCTAAATTCGGAAACGATATTGAGGAAGTTGACAGCTTTGCAAGAGATGTTGCTTATACATATACAAAGCCTGTTGAAAAATATACAAACCCAAGAGGCGGACGGTATCAGGCAGGTCTTTACCCTGTTTCTGCAAATGTTCCTCTGGGTGCGCAAACAGGTGCAACCCCTGATGGAAGATATGCAAAAACTCCTGTCGCAGACGGTGTTTCCCCGTCGGCGGGCAAGGATGTTAACGGTCCTACAGCTTCGGCAAACTCTGTTTCAAAGCTTGACCACTTTATCGCGTCAAACGGAACACTCTTTAATATGAAGTTCCACCCAACAGCCCTTGCAGGCCGCGAAGGTTTAGAGAGCTTTGTATCTCTTGTAAGAGGATATTTTGACCAGAAGGGAAGCCACGTTCAGTTTAATGTTGTAAGCCGTGAAACTCTTAAGGAGGCACAGAGGAACCCTGAAAAATATAAGAGCCTTGTTGTTCGTGTTGCAGGCTACAGCGCCCTCTTTACAACTCTTTCAAAATCCCTTCAGGATGATATTATCAACAGAACGGAGCAAATGAACTTCTGATTTGGAGGACATAAATGAGTAATTATAAAGATGTTTCGGGACGGATATTCAATATCCAGAAATTTTCGGTCCACGACGGGCCTGGAATAAGAACTATTGTATTCTTAAAAGGTTGCTTTTTAAGATGCAAGTGGTGCTGTAATCCCGAATCGCAGGAATATAAAATTCAGACAATGATTACAGGCGGTGAAGAAAAAACTGTAGGACAGGACATAACCGTCGGTGAAATCATTGAAAAATTAAAAACAGATATGCCTTACTACCGCCGAAGCGGAGGAGGGGTTACTCTTTCAGGCGGAGAATGTCTTTGCCAGATAAGATTTGCCACGGCTTTGCTCAAAGGGTGTAAGGACAACGGAATAAATACGGCAATTGAAACTACCGGGTTTGCGGAATATGAAGTTATTGAAAAAATACTTCCTTATGTTGATACCGTGCTGATGGATATAAAACATACAAATTCTAATAAGCATAAAGAATTCACAACCCAGCCCAATGAAAAAATTCTTGAAAATGCAAGGAAAATTGCTGAAAATGCCAATGAACTCATCATAAGAGTTCCTGTTATTCCAACCTTTAATGACACAGTTGAGGAAATTAAAGCTATTGCAGAATTTGCGAGAAGTCTTAAAGGAGTGAAAAGACTTCATCTTCTGCCATATCATAATTTCGGTATGGATAAGTATGAGGGTCTTGGCAGAAATTACGAGCTTAAGGATTTAAAACCGCCCACGCCCGAGCATATGCAAAAGCTTTTGGCGGTTGTTAACGAAACAGGCCTTGACGGGCAGATAGGAGGATAAGGCGATGAATTATGATCTTTCAATGCAGGATAAAATGCGTATCGTTCAGGAACTTGTTCCCGGTAAGCAGATAACAATTGCGCATATAATTGCAAATCCTGATGATATTCTTTATAAAAAGCTTGGTCTTGACCCGGCTATTGATTATTCAAAATCTGCAATCGGGATTGTTACAATGTCCCCCAGCGAAACTGCAATTATTGCAGGGGATATAGCTATTAAATCATCAGGGGTTGAGCTTGGATTTGTTGACCGTTTCAGTGGAACACTTATTGTAACGGGAAGAATTTCTGATGTTTCGGCTTCTCTTTCGTCGCTGGTTGAATACTGTGAGCAGACATTAGGCTTTACAGTATGCCCAATAACAAAAACATAATGAAAAAGCTGATTTTGATGGGGCGGAGTGAAAGCGGAAAGACAACGCTCACCCAGGTTCTGCGGGGCGAGGAAATAAGCTATGACAAAACCCAGTACATAAAATTTAACAATTGCCTGATTGACACCCCTGGGGAATATGCCCAAACACAGCATCTGGGGAGAGCCTTGGCGCTGTATTCTTACGAAGCGGACATTGTGGGACTTTTAATCAGTGCAACTGAGCCTTATTCTTTGTTTCCCCCGTGTGTTACCTGTATGGTAAACCGCGAGGTTATAGGAATTGTAACCAAGTCCGAGCAGGAGGGAGCAAATCCTGACAGAGCCGAGAACTGGCTTAGGCTTTCAGGGTGTGAAAAAGTGTTTAGAATTGACTCTGTAACCGGCTTTGGTGTCAACAATTTAATTGAATATTTGAACCAATAATTTGTTTTCAAATAAAAAACAACAAAAAAACAGAAAAAACAACAAAAAACCTATTGACATATTTATATCAAAGTGATAAAATTAAAGTATCAAGGTATGTAAATAATTAAAATTCACATAAAAAGGAGTGTTATTTGATATGGTATCTGAATACGAAATCAAAAAACAAATTTGCGACATTGGTAAGAGAATATATAACAGAGGAATGGTTGCCGCAAACGACGGTAATATATCTGTTAAAATCTCTGACAATGAGTTCCTTTGCACACCAACAGGGGTTAGTAAGGGTTTTATGACACCTGAATATATCTGTAAGGTTGATGCGAAAGGAAATGTTATCCAGGCAAACGGAAACTTTAAGCCATCTTCAGAAATCAAGATGCATATGAGAGTTTATGAACAGCGTCCTGATGTTAAATCAGTTGTTCACGCTCACCCGATTTATGCAACAAGCTTTGCAATCGCAGGTATTCCGCTTACACAGCCGATTATGCCTGAAGCGGTTATCGCTCTCGGTTGCGTTCCGATTGCTGAATATGGTACACCGTCAACAATGGAAATTCCGGATGCAGTTGAAAAGTATCTCCCATATTTTGATGCAGTTCTTCTTGCAAACCACGGTGCTCTTGCATATTCAGACTCTCTTCTTGCGGCTTACCACAAGATGGAATCTTTAGAATTCTATGCAGAACTTCTCTTCAAGGCAAGACAGCTTGGCGGTCCTAAGGAACTTTCTACTACTCAGGTTGAAAGACTTTATGAAATCCGCCGTCAGTTCGGCTTATCAGGAAAGCATCCTGCTGATGTTTGCGCAAGAAATAAGAACGGTGAATCAAGCTGTCATAACTGCGGTGCTTGCAATCTTCCGAAAAGTGAAGCTTCAGATGCTGATTTAGTTTCTGAAATCACAAAGAAAGTAATTGCATCACTTAATAAATAGGAGGAAAAGCGATGAATAACGAGGAAATTATCGGTGTTGTTACAAAAACCGTTAAACAAATCCTTGCATCATCCTCTGAAAAGCTTTATACTCCCGAGCCAAAAATGACTTTAAACCTTGCAAAAGCTTTGTCTCTTGCAGTTGAAGAAAAGGCGAAGGAAATGGGAGTCAATGCTGTTGTCGCTGTATCCAATTCAGGCGCAAGACCTGTTTTAGTCAGTGCAATGGACGATTCGTATATAGCCAGCTATGATGTGGCGCTTAATAAGGCGTATACGGTTGTTTCTCTTAAAATGCCCACTAAGGAGCTGAAAAAATTAAGTCAGCCGGGTGAATCCCTTTACGGAATTCAGTTTACCAACGGCGGACAGATAGTTATTTTCGGCGGAGGCGTTCCTCTTTCCCAAGGCGGAAAGATAATCGGAGGTCTCGGTGTTTCGGGAGGAACGGAAGAACAGGATACATATCTTGCAGATTACGGCAAAATGGTATTTGATAAAATAATTGAAGAATTAAATAAGTAAGAGGTGTATTATGGATATAAATTCTCAAAACATTGAAGAAATAGTTAAAAAAGTTCTTCAGGGAATGCAGGGAGGAAGCACAGCACCAAAAGCTTCAGGAGAAATTCCTACAACAGGCAGAGTTGCAATGCTTACCGCTTTGGAAAAATTTGAACTGAAGGAATACCCAATCCCTCCAATCGGTGATGACGATATTTTGGTTAAGGTTGAGGGATGTGGTGTGTGCGGAACTGATGCACACGAATTTAAACGCGACCCATTTGGTCTTATCCCTGTTGCTCTCGGACACGAAGGTACGGGCGAAGTTGTTAAGATGGGTAAAAATGTTAAGGTTGACAGCGCAGGCAAACCGCTTAATATCGGTGATAAGGTTGTAACCTGTATGATTTTTGCAGACAATCCGGATATCACAATGTTTGACCTTAATAAACAGAATGTTGGCGGTGCGGATGTATATGGTCTTATCCCTGACGATGAAATACATATGAACGGTTGGTTCGGTGATTATATCTTAGTTCGTGGCGGTTCAACCATATTCAATGTAAGTGACTTGGATTTAGACTCAAGAATTTTAATTGAGCCTTGCGCAGTTTTAATGCACGCAGTTGAAAGAGCAAAGACAACAGGTATATTAAGATTTAACAGCCGTGTTGTTGTTCAGGGTTGCGGTCCTATCGGTCTTATCTGTATCGCAATTCTCAGAACAATGGGTATTGAGAATATCGTTGCGGTTGACGGTGAAGAAAAGCGTCTTGCTTTTGCAAAGGAAATGGGCGCTGACCACACTGTAAACTTTAAAGAGCATAAGGGTGTTGAGGCTTTGGCTGATGCAGTTAAAAATGCTTTTGGCGGATATTACGCAGACTTTGGATTCCAGTGTACAGGTTCACCTGTTGCACACAGCAATATCTATAAATTTATCCGTAGCGGCGGTGGTCTTTGCGAGCTTGGCTTCTTTATAAACGGCGGCGACGCAACAATCAACCCGCACTTTGACATTTGTGCAAAGGAAATCACAACTGTTGGTTCATGGGTATATACTCTCCGTGATTACGCAACAACCTTTGACTTCTTAAAGAGAGCAAAGGCAATTGGTCTTCCAATGGAAAAGCTTATAACACATAAGTATCCGCTCGAAGAAATTAATGAGGCACTTGAGACAAACCTGAAAATGGAAGGTCTTAAGATTGCAATAATAAATAAATAAGTTAAATTAAATTTTAGGAGGAAATATTATTATGGCACAGGAAGCATTAGGAATGATCGAAACAAGAGGTTTAACAGCTGCAATCGAGGCTGCTGATTCAATGGTTAAGGCAGCAGAAGTTGTTCTTATCGGAACAGAAAAAATCGGTTCAGGTCTTGTAAGTGTTATGGTTCGCGGTGATGTTGGCGCTGTTAAAGCTGCAACAGAGGCTGGAGCAGCATCTGCTCAGAGACTTGGCGAATTAGTTGCGGTTCACGTAATCCCAAGACCTCACGGCGACGTTGAAAAGATTTTACCAACTATCTAATTTAGGAGTTAAAAAGTATGGCTGGAACAACTTCGAAAAAAACAACGCCGAAAACGAATACGGCGGAAAATGTTAATGTAGAAAATAATGAATCTATAATAATCAAGGAGGAAATTGTAATGGTTAAAGAAGCATTAGGTATGGTTGAAACAAGAGGTTTGGTTGCTGCAATCGAGGCTGCAGATGCTATGGTTAAGGCTGCCAATGTAACACTTATCGGAACAGAAAAAATCGGTTCAGGTCTTGTAAGTGTTATGGTTCGTGGTGATGTTGGTGCTGTTAAGGCTGCTGTTGAAGCAGGATCAGTTTCAGCTTCAAAGCTTGGTGAATTAGTTGCAACACACGTAATCCCAAGACCTCACGGCGACGTTGAAAAGATTTTGCCGGTTTTAAAGTAATTTAAATTACAAAGTTTACGGGCGGATAATCCGCCCGTAAACGAAAACTTTAATGAAACGGCGGTGAATTTAGTGATTATTGGAAGAGTTACCGGAAGTATCGTGTCAACAAGAAAGAATGATAATCTTGTTGGAAATAAATTTTTAGTTGTAGAGCCTCTTAAATGTATGGACTATGACAGCAAAATCGTTGCTGTTGACAATGTTGGTGCAGGTATAGGAGAGGTTGTTTTGGTTGCCTGCGGAAGTGCGGCAAGAATTGGCTGTGATATGGATAATTCTCCTGTTGATGCAGCTATCGTGGGTATAGTTGATGACCCGGGTGAACTGGAGTAGATAGTATATGCAAATCGAAGAACTTGCAAAAATTATCAGAGAATGCGGAGTAGTAGGAAGCGGCGGTGCAGGCTTCCCGTCTTATGCAAAACTTAATGAAAAGGCAGACACAATTATACTTAATTGTGCGGAATGTGAACCTTTGCTTAAGCTCCATAGACAGGTCCTGGAGAAATATGCTTATGAGATTATGTCAACTCTTAAGCTTATCGGGGAGGCTGTCAAGGCTGATAATATTATAATTGCGATTAAAAAAAGCTATAAAGATGCGGTTGATAGTGTGTCGACCTATCTTGATGCCTTTGAAAATATAAAAATAAAATTTATCCCTGAAATTTATCCTGCAGGGGATGAGGTTGTAACCATTTATGAAACCACGGGGAGAGTTGTTCCTCCGGGGCAGATTCCTATTTCTGTGGGCGTTACGGTTTTTAATGTGGAAACAGTTTATAATATTTACAATGCTGTAAATCACAGTATCCCTGTAACTCATAAATATATAACTGTGACGGGAGAGGTTGAAAACGGGGTAACATTAAGGCTTCCTGTTGGCTCTAAAGTATCAGATGCAGTAAAAATTGCTGGCGGTGCTTTGTGTGAAAATCCTGCCTATATAATGGGCGGACCTATGACAGGCAGATTAGTAACTCCAAATGATGTTATAACAAAAACTACTAATGCGATTTTGGTTTTGCCAAGTGACCATTATGTTATTCAAAAACGAAAATCCAGTGTATCGGTAGATATGAAAAGAGCTATGGCGTCTTGTTGTCAGTGTCAGATGTGTACGGATATGTGTCCGAGATATTTGTTAGGGCATCCGATTGAGCCACATCTGTTTATGAGAAATGCCACAAGCGGGATTTATACCGACACAAATTCATATATAAATACAATGTTTTGTTCACAGTGCGGTCTTTGCGAAATGTTTTCCTGCACTCAAGGGCTTGCTCCAAAGAGTCTTATGAGTGTATGTAAGGATGAACTTCGGAAAAACGGCATTAAAATTCCGACAGAGGTTAAAACAGTTCCTGTCAGAAAAGAAAGAGATTACAGAAAAGTTCCAATGAAACGGTTAGTGTCAAGACTTGGACTTAAAAAGTATGACAAGGCGGCACCGCTTACGGAAACAGAAGTTAAGGTTAAAGAATATAAAGTGATGCTTTCTCAGGGAATAGGTGCTCCTGCGGAGGCGATAGTTAAAAAAGGTGAAAAGGTTGAATTAGGACAGCTTCTTGCAAAGCATCCTGAAAAAGGATTGGGAGTATCCCTACATTCACCATGCAGTGGCAAAATTCTTGAAATAACAGATAAGTTTGTTCTGATTAGAGCATAAGGGAGGAAAGTCATGGGAAAGGCAATAGGAATGGTTGAATTTAAAACAGTTTCAACCGGTGTTCTTGCGGCGGATACAATGGTTAAAACCGCAGAAATTGATATTATTGAGGCACAGACGGTCTGCCCCGGAAAATATATTGTTATAATTACGGGAGAATTAAGTGCTGTCCGTGCGGCGGTTGACTCGGCAGGAAATGTAAGTCCTGAAATGATGTCAGACAGCTTTGTGCTTGGTAATCCTCACGAGGCAATTTTCCCTGCAATATACGGAACGGCGGAAATTGAGAATACAAAAGCTCTTGGAATACTTGAAACATATTCAGCTCCGTCAATCATTGTTGCTGCAGATACGGCGGCGAAAACATCTTTGGTTGATTTAATCGAGCTTCGTATAGCAAGAGGAATGTGCGGAAAATCATATATGTTTATAACAGGTGAGATTGCGGCGGTTTCCTCGGCAATAGAGAGAGCAAAGGCGGTTGTCGGTGATACAGGCTTCTTCCTTGACAGCAGTATTATTGCTAATCCTGACAGTAAGCTCTGGGAAACAATTCTTTAAGGAGGCGTTTTTATGGCAGGGAAAACGGCATATAAAAACAAATACAATCTTGAGAATTATGACCGGATAAATGTTACGGTGAATAAAGGTGAAAAAGAAATAATCAAAGAGAGAGCTGACTCTCTCGGTATGAGCATAAATGCATACATAAACAGTCTTATAAAAGAAGATTTAAACGGCGGTCAGAGAAAAAAGAAACCAGACCGTGATATGGAAATATACTTGTTTTAATAATCGGAACGGAGGAATGCTGAAATGGAAATTAATGAAAAATACATTGCAGAGATTGTTGAAAAGGTTTTAAAAGACACGAGAGAAACTGAAAGAATCAGTAAACAAAAAGGTGTTTTTGAAACAATGGAGGAAGCTTTGGAGGCTGTTGGAAAAGCTTACACAGAGTTCAGAAAATATACCATTGAGCAAAGAGAACAGATGATTGCAAAGATCAGAGAGTTTACATATCAAGAGGCTGAAAACCTTGCAAAGCTTGGTGTTGAAGAGACCGGAATGGGAAGAGTTTCCGATAAGATTATAAAGCATCAGGTTGTTGCTGATAAAACACCTGGAACAGAGGACTTGGCAACAAGAGCATATTCAGGAGACGCAGGTCTTACTCTTGTTGAAATGGCTCCTTTTGGTATAATCGGAAGCATAACCCCGTCAACTAACCCCAGTGAAACAGTTATCTGTAACACAATCGGTATGATTGCAGGCGGAAATGCGGTTGTTTTCAATCCTCATCCAAACGCAAAGAAAACATCTAACTATGCAGTTGATATGGTAAACCGTGCTATTTTGGAAGCAGGCGGTCCTGAAAATCTCGTTGTTTCAGTTGCAAACCCAACAATGGACTCAACAAAAGAAATGATGTCAGCTCCATCTGTTAAAATGCTTGTTGCAACAGGCGGACCAGGAGTTGTTAAGGCTCTGTTGTCATCAGGTAAAAAGGCTATCGGTGCTGGTGCTGGAAATCCGCCCGTTATCGTTGATGAAACTGCTGATATTGAAAAGGCAGGAAGAGACATTGTTTTGGGCGCAAGTTTTGACAATAACTTGCCCTGTATCGCTGAAAAAGAATGTTTTGCAGTTGACAGTATTGCAGACGAGCTTATTTACCATATGACTCAAAACGGTGCTTATCTCTTAAAGGGTAAGCAGATTGACGAGCTTTTAAAGGTTGCTCTTGTTGAAAATAAGGGTAAGCTTGGAATAAATAAAAAGTTTGTCGGAAGAGACGCGAAGAAGTTCTTAAAGGAAATCGGAATTGACGCAGACCCAAGACTTATAATCTGCGAAACAGATTTTGACCATCCGTTTGTTCAGGAAGAACTTATGATGCCGATTTTGCCGATTGTTAGAGTTAAGGATATTGACAGAGCTATTGAGCTTGCAACAAAAGCTGAACACGGAAACAGACACACAGCTCACATTCATTCAAAGAATATTGATAATATTACAAAGTTTGCAAAGGCTGTTGAAACAACTATCTTTGTTAAGAATGCACCGTCTTATGCAGGTATCGGTGTTGGCGGCGAAGGACATACAACATTTACCATTGCAGGACCGACAGGTGAAGGTCTGACTTCAGCCCGTTCATTCACAAGACAGAGAAGATGTGTTATGGTTGAAGCTTTACATATCATTTAATTGAGGCAAGGAGAAATTTATGAAAGCATTAGGAATGATAGAGGTTTACAGCTTTACAACAGCGGTATGCGTTGCGGATTTGTGTGCAAAAACCTCTGATGTTAAAGTTATTGCATTTGACAGAACAAGACCTGTAAGCGCGGATGTTCCCGCTCCGCTTGTTATGATTGTCAAAATTGAAGGAGATGTCTCCGCAGTTCGCTCTGCAGTTGAAGCAGGTGCTGAACTTGCAAAAAAAGAAGGAAAATATATCGTTTCCCATATAATTGCCAATCCCGGTGAGGATATGGAAAAAATGGGTTACCTTATGGATATGAATAAGGATAAGTATAATAAAAAACTTCCTAAATCCTTCTATGGTGTTGAGGTTGAAGAGAAGTCCACACAATCAATCGGACTTTTGGAGGTTTCAGGTCTTGTTGCATCAATTGAGGGACTTGATAATATGCTGAAATCCGCAGATGTAAGACTTATTCATACAGAAAAACGCCTTGGCGGAAGACTTGTTACTATTATAATAACAGGAAGTGTTTCGGCGGTTACTGCTGCGGTTGAAAATGGAAAAAATGCGGCATCTAAACTTGGCGGAATATACGGGGAGGCGGTTATTGCAAGACCGCACAGCGAAGTTACAAAGTTTTTTGACTTTGATGTAGATGACGCAAAGTAATCAGAAAGCGAGGGGTTTTATGTACGATGTTAAAGAAATCGAAGCGGCTGTAAAACAGGCACTTGCTGATTATAATGAAAATAAAGACAAAATAAAAATCGGTGTTTCCCAAAGGCATATTCACCTTTCACGTCAGGACCTTGATATTCTTTTCGGAAAAGGCTATGAACTGACTGTTAAGAAATATCTTATGGGCAGAGAATTTGCATCTGAAGAGGTGGTAACTTTAGTTGGGAAATCTCTTAAATCCATTGAGAATGTCAGAGTTTTAGGACCTGTCAGAAAAGACACACAGGTTGAAATTTCAAAAACAGATACATTTGTTTTAAAGGTGAGTCCTCCTGTTAGACCATCGGGAAATATAGAAGGTTCTGAAAGAATAGTTGTTGTCGGACCGAAAGGGAGCGTATATCTTAAAGAGGGCGTTATTATTGCCAACAGACACATTCATCTCACTCCTGAGTATGCAAAAGCACACGGAATAAATGACAATGACTATGTCGATGTTGAGGTTGATGGCGTTAAACCGACACTTTTTTATGATGTTCAGGTTAGAGTCCGCGATGACTTCAATGTTGAAATGCATATTGATACAGACGATGCGAATTCCACGGGGCTTAAAAACGGAGCATTGGTTCGCATAATTAAGAGAAAATAGTTTTATAAAGGAAATGAAAAGGTGATTGTATGTTAGCTTTGGAGCGCCAGAAGAGAATAGTTGAAATTCTTAGTGCTGATGGTTCTGTGCTGGTAAGCAAGTTAAGCGAAGAGCTGGATGTTACTGAGGAAACAATAAGGCGTGACCTTGAAAAGCTTGAGAAACAGGAAATGCTTATCAGAACACACGGGGGGGCTGTCCCTGTTGATGAAAATGATTATGAACTTTCGCTGGAAAAGCGTAAGAATACCAATATAACGGCGAAAGAAAAGCTTGCTAAGGAAGCGGTTAAATTTGTTAAGCCGTGGGATACTGTTTTTCTTGATGCGTCAACAACAACATTTTATATGGCGAAAGAAATCAAGAAAATGCAAAATGTTACGGTTATAACTAATTCTGTCAGGGTTATAAATGAACTGTCAGGGCTAAAGGATGTTAAAGTTATCGGAATTGGCGGACTTTTAAGCCAGAACCAGTCATTTGTGGGAAGTCTTGCGGAAGATACCATAGAGAAAAACTATTTTGCCAATAAAATGTTTTTCAGCAGTAAGGGTATTATGGAAGAGGATACCTGGGTCCTTGAAAGCAACGAACAGGAATGTGCAATCAAGCAGAAGATGATAAAGAACTCAACAGAAAGATATTTTATCTGTGACAAATCGAAAATCGGCAGAGTTGGCTTTGTAAAGCTATTGCCGTTTGATAAGATAAATTATTTTATAACGGATTATAAGCCAAGCGAAAAATGGCTTGAAATATTTGAAGAAGAATCTGTAAATGTTATAGAAGTTGAATAGTTAAAGTCCACCCTGATAGGGTGGATTTTTTGTATGGCTGAAAAAAGTAAATAATACTTGAAATTTTTGTAATTTCGTAGTATAATGTTTAATGGTTAATTATGTAGATATAAAATAGGTTAATTGAACTTATTCTGGAAGGATGAAAATAGATTTATGAGCAGAAAGAAGAGCAGATTGCCGTTATTGCCTTTAAGAGGGCTTACGGTTTTCCCGGGTGTTGTCATTCATTTTGACGTTGGCAGACAACGCTCTAAATCGGCGGTTAATGAGGCTATGAAGAGTGACAGATTGCTGTTTTTAACATATCAGCCTGATATGATGATTGAAGAGCCTAAAAAGACTGACATTTGCAAAATGGGAACTGTTGCTGAAATAAAGCAGACCCTTGTGCTTCCTGACGGGAATATGCGTATTTTGGTTGAAGGAATTTGCCGCGCTGAAATGACAAGATTTTACGATGAGGGCGAGTGCAGGTTTGTTGGATACAGAGAGCAGGAAGAGATAGAGTGTGATGATAAGTTATATGAAAAGGCTCTTATGAAGAGGGTCGGTAATCTTCTTGAGGATTATCTTGAGGTGTATGACAAGGTGACTCCTGAAACCGTTGCGGCGCTTGAGGAGATAGATGAGGCAGGGACTTTGGCGGATATAACTGCCTCGGATTTCCCCCTTAAACCCTCACAGAAGCAGGAAATTTTAGAGGAACTTGATATAGCGAAAAGACTTGAAAAGCTTATTGCTATGATGCAGGAAGAGGTTCAGGTTTTAGAAATTGAAAAAGGTGTTGCCAAAAAGCTTGGCAGAGCCATTGACAGAAACCAGAGAGAATATGTTATCCGTGAACAGATGAAGGTGCTTCAGAGCGAGCTTGATGATATGGAGCCTCTTTCAAACGATGTTGAAAAATATAGGGCGGAGCTTGAAAAAAGAACTCTCCCTAAAGAAGTCATAGAAAAGCTTAATGAGGAGATAGAAAGACTGTCAAGACAGCCGGGAATGTCTCAGGAATATTCCGTTATTCAGAATTATATCGAAACTGTTCTGGCTCTTCCTTGGGATAAGAAAACGGACATAAACCTTGATATTGATAAAGCAAAGGAAATCCTTGACAGAGACCATTATGGCTTAAAAAAGGTAAAAGAGAGAATACTTGAATATATAGCGGTTAAGAAAATGGGAGGAGAGGGTAACGGTTCTATTATATGTCTTATCGGCCCTCCTGGAACAGGAAAAACCTCTATCGCTAAATCCCTTGCCGAGGCAATGGGCAGAGAATATGTCAGAATAAGTCTTGGCGGTGTGCAGAATGAGGCTGAAATTCGCGGACACAGAAAAACCTATATTGGTTCTATGCCCGGAAGAATTATGAATGCAGTTAAAACGGCAGGTGTTTCAAACCCACTTATCCTCTTTGACGAAATTGACAAGATGGCAAGCGATTATAAGGGTGACCCTGCATCAGCTATGCTTGAAGTTTTGGATAAGGAGCAGAACAAAAACTTCCGTGACCACTTTATTGAACTTCCCTTTGATTTGTCGGAAACTGTTTTTATAACAACGGCAAATTCTTATGAAGGTATACCCTATCCCCTCCTTGACAGAATGGATGTTATAGATAT
>JAZRTD010000270.1:0-2930 GCA_045651845.1 Clostridia bacterium
ATTTTGTATCCTACATTGCGGACAGTTTTAATGTACTCTCCGCCGTTTCCCAGCTTTTGGCGGAGTGTTCGTATATGAACATCGACAGTTCTTGTTTCACCCTCAAAATCTGTTCCCCAGACTAAGTTCATAAGCTTGTCCCTGCCAAGAACAATGCCACGGTTAACAAGCAGGTGATATAATAGCTCAAACTCTTTATATGTCAATGAAATTTCCTGTCCGTCAAACAGAAGAAGATGTCTCTTTTTGTTAAGGACAATTTCTCTGTGGCAGATGTTTTCTTCATCAGGCTTTGTTCGGCGGAGAACTGCCTTTATTCTGGAAATAAGCTCTATGATATCAAATGGTTTGGTTATATAGTCATCAGCCCCCTCGTCAAGACCCTTGATTTTATCAAGCTGACCTGACTTTGCCGTAAGCATAATAACCGGAATGTTTTGAAAATCATTTGAGCTTCGCAATTCCTTAAGAATAGAAATGCCGTCTTTGTCAGGAAGCATAATATCAAGAAGAATAAGGTCGGGTTTTTCTGTTTTCAGTCTTTCAAAAAAGCTTTCGGCAAGCTCAAAACCTTGTACGGTAAAGCCTGAAGAATTTAACGTATATTCAACTAGTTCTCTGATATTCGTATCATCTTCAACATAAAAAATTTTACTCAACTGTTTCACCACCGTTTAATTAAACTAAATACCGTATTTTTCCTTAAAAAACTCATATTGTGTTATAAATTCATTATCCCCGCTATGCTTAACATTTCTCAGGTATTCGTGAGAGTCAAGGGCTTCATTTGCTATCTGGATAAGACAAACACCAATATTGGAGCAATGGTCTGCGGTTCTTTCGTAGTTTGCGAGAAGGTCAGAGAATACAAATCCCAATTCAATGGTACACTTTCCTGCCTGAAGTCTTGCAAAATGACGGTTTTTAAGCTTGTGCTTGAGCTTGTCAATAATCTGTTCAAGAGGCTCTATATGTTTTGCAAGCTCAATATCGTCTTTTTCAAGAGCAGACATTGTTATTTCAAGGATTTCAGCGGTTGCAGCGGAAATAATTTCAATCTCTTTTCTGGCTTCCTCAGAAAACTGAATTTTCTTTTGATATATCTCTTCCGCAACATCAACAATGTTTTCAGCGTGGTCGCCGATTCGTTCAATATCGCCTATAATGTGAAGCAGTTTTGTTGTAGTTTCACTGTCAGACTCAGATAAATCACGGCTGGCAATTTTAACAAGATATGAGCTGATTTTATCCTCATAAGTGTCAATCTTCTTTTCGTTTTGGCGAATTTTATCAATAATTTCCTTATCGTAATTATTCACGAGCCCAATTGCAGAGAGAAAGGATTCTTTTGCCGTAAGAGCCATATCCACAACAAGATTACGGCTTCTTTCGATTGCGTATGCAGGATAGTCAAGAAATCTTTCGTCAAGTGTGTGAGTTGGATTCGCAAAAACATTGTCATCACTCTTTTTGCCCTTAATCAAAGCTGAGGCTGTTTTTTCAATTTGAGTTGTGAACGGAATAAGGATAACCGTTGATAAAATGTTGAACAGAGTATGGATAACGGCAATACTCACAAAGCTTGAATTTGTATACATAAAGCTGAAGTCAAAAATTGCGTGAAGTATATAAAATGCTATGCAAACAATGGCTACGCCGATCATTTTTATGTATAAACAAGAAAACGCAACACGCTTTGAATCAGTATTAGCGTTAATTGATGAGATAATAGGCGTTATGGTTGTTCCGATGTTTTGGCCGAGAATAATAGGCAGGGCAACCGAATGAGGGATAATCCCTGTAACGGAAAGCGCCTGTAAAATACCAACAGAAGCAGAGGAACTCTGGATAATGGCAGTAAGAATTGTTCCGCTTAAAATACCAAGGATTGGATTGTCAAACATAACAAGGATTTGCTTAAATGTTTCGTTTTCACCGAGTCCCTTCATAGAATCACTCATAGCATCCATACCAAACATTAAAATAGAAAAACCGAGAAGAAGTGTTCCGATATTCTTTTTCTTGTCCTTGTCTGTCATAGTCAAAAACAGACCTATTATTGCAAGAACAGGAGTAAAAGAGGATGGTTTAAAAAGCTTGATAATCATGCTTGCGTCACTGCTGATATCTGATAAGCTGATAAGCCAAGCTGTAACAGTTGTACCGACATTTGCCCCCATAATGATACTTATTGTCTGACTAAGCTTCATTATTCCCGAGTTAACAAAACCAACAAGCATAACGGTTGTTGCAGATGAGCTTTGGATTATTGCTGTAACAAATAAACCCAAAAGGAAACCGTTAAAACGGTTAGATGTAAGTCTTTCAAGAATTGATTCGAGTTTACCACCTGAGATTCTTTTCAGGCTGTCGCCCATAACATCCATTCCGTAAAGGAACAGCGCAAGACCTCCTATAAGTGCAAGTATTGAAAAGATATCCATAGCTTTCCTCCGTAAAAATAATATAATATATTTACATTTTACATTAAATTTGTAAAATATACAACAATTATATGTTAAATTTATGTAAAAGTTTTAAAATTTGACATAAAAATTTTAATATGGTAAAATATAATAAAGGTTGTGATTAATTTTGTGTCATATTATAGGAAGTAAAATAATTAGGGTTGAGGAAACAGTTTCAACGAACTCCCTTGCAAAGGAACTGGCATTAAAAGGAGAGCAGGAAGGAACAGTTATTTTTGCCAAGAGACAGACAGGCGGAAGAGGCAGAATGGGGCGAAGCTTTTTTTCGCCTGACGGAAAAGGAATATATATGTCGGTTATATTAAAGCCGGAAAACCCTCTTTTGATAACTTCCTTTGCTTCCGTTGCGGTTTTGAGGGCAATAAAAAAAATCTGTAATAAAGACGTGAAGATTAAATGGGTTAATGACCTTTATCTTAACGGAAAGAAACTGTGCGGAAT
>JAZRTD010000271.1:0-5747 GCA_045651845.1 Clostridia bacterium
TCTTGAGTTTGGATGCGCAAGTTTTTTGCCTTCTGCAAAATATTCCTTACCGTTACACTTATTGCCGAGCCAGTCTGTTGCATTTTCAGGCGGGTTCTTATCAAGGCCTTCCCACCAAACTGTCATATCGTCGTTATTTATAGCAACATTTGTGAAAATAGTATTCTTCTTTGTGGATTCCAATGCATTAAAGTTTGTTTTAACGCTTGTTCCCGGAGCAACGCCGAAGAAACCAGCTTCAGGGTTAACAGCATAAAGTCTGCCGTCTTCGCCGACTCTTATCCAAGCGATATCATCACCAACTGTCCATACCTTATAGCCCTGAGCCTTAAGACCTTCCGGCGGAATAAGCATTGCAAGGTTTGTCTTACCGCATGCAGACGGGAAAGCAGCACAGATATACTTTACTTCACCCTTTGGATTTTCAAGACCGAGGATAAGCATATGTTCAGCCATCCAACCTTCGTTCTTGCCGAGGTATGACGCAATTCTGAGCGCGAAACATTTCTTACCGAGAAGAACGTTTCCGCCGTATGCAGAGTTGATTGACCAGATTGTATCATCCTGTGGGAAGTGAACAATATATCTTTCTTCAGGATTAACATCTTTCTTTGCATGCAAGCACTTAACGAAATCCCCGTCACCAAGGGCATCCATTACCTTTTTGCCTATTCTTGTCATTATAGCCATATTTAAAACAACATATATGCTGTCTGTAAGCTCAATACCGATTTTCGAGAACGGAGAACCAACAGGACCCATTGAATAAGGGATAACATACATTGTTCTGCCCTTCATTGAGCCTGTGTAAAGCTTTATAAGCTTGTCATACATTTCCTTTGGATCCATCCAGTTATTGATTGGACCTGCCTCTTCTTTTGTCGGTGTGCAGATAAACGTTCTGTCTTCTACACGCGCAACATCATTTTCAGCAGTTCTGTGATAGTAACATCCAGGGAGTTTCTCCTGGTTAAGCTTTATTATTTCACCTGTTGCAACTGCCTCTTCACGGAGAGCTTCAAGCTGTTCTTCGCTTCCGTCAATCCATACTATTTGGTCAGGCTGACACATTTTTGTCATTTCGTCAAGCCATGCCAAAACTTTTTTATTGTTAGTCATATATATAACCTCCTTCAAATTTTCAATTTGGACTAATTATATCATAATTTTTTCCATTTTGCAATAGATTTATTACAATTTAGTTATTTTTTTAACGAATAAGCGGATATGCTTTCTCTTTCCGCATATCCGCCGTCTTTTATGAGAAATTTATCAGGTTTCCGTTTCTTGCATCGTAATAGATATCTGTTCCGTCCTCAAAAGATACTTTCCATACGGGCAAAGACAAAACATTCACATACACTCCTGCGCTTTTCCCAAAATAATATCCAAAATCAATTTTTGATATTTTAACCGGTTTATCTGTTTCCTTATTCTCCGATATTGCAACCAAAATACTTTCTATGGGCATCAGGGTTTCTTCATACCCGCTTACGCTGTCATTCTTTATAATATTCCTCCCCGAAATTCGCTTTATTCCCTTTTCAGTTATTTCAAAATCCAGAAAGCTGTCAAAAAACTGACATCCATCATAAAACAGATTATATCTCGCCTTTGCAGTTTTTCCGTCAATTTCGACTGACATTTCTTTATACATATCTGAATTTATCCCATAACTGTTCATATAATCAAAGCACGCTTTTCTCACGCCTTCTTCGGTCATCTTCGTTTTGTCCGTTCCTTTTAAAGTTATGGTGAACAGTTCGTCCTTTTCTGTAATTTCCCCACTTTCACCCTTTAGACGATTGGCAAAATCACTATCTTTTTCTATCAGCCTTGTTACATAACACGCTGAACATTTTCCGCGGTTTTTAGGGAAGACATCTTCATCGAGAATTATATTATTCTTTTTAAGCACGGAAATAACATTGTTCTTCGTTTCTTTTTCCATATGGTTATCTGACATTTTAATGTTCAGAAAGTATACCAAAAAAACAATATTTATCATAATCAAAACAACAATTATTATTTTTTTAAACCGTTTCCAGTCCATATCCGTTCTCCTTAATTAACTGCCCAGTCCGTTATCATATTTTCATTATTTTTCTTATATCCGTAATATAAATAAGTGTCATAGATATATATGTTTTCAAGCTCCTTATTCTCACTGCAATATTCATCTATCGCCGTTATCATTTCTCTGTTTGAAACGGTTTCTCCCGTTTTTACAAAATTCTTAAGCTCCATTTTAAAGCTTTTAAGCTTTCCTTCCGAAACAACGGCTTCTATGGCATGGGCATCAGGTGTGTCAACATATTCCACTATAAGTCCGTTTACATAATAGTCAAAGCAAAGTTTTATTTCGCTCTGTCTGTCTTCGGAACACTCCATTTTTGTCAGTTTTATTTCATAGTCGGCGTTTTTTATATCGGTGCCTGTTATTTCAAACATTCCGAGAACAGTTTTCAGCGTTCCCGAAATTGCTATATACAGAGCGTTTGAGCTTGTCTGAACTGTTCCGCCCATTATATCTATCCCGTTTTCCTGACCGCTTGCATAAAACTCTATGATGCCGTCCGAACTCAAAACAATTTTTCTGTTATTTGCAAGAAGTATTCTTGAATTTTCTGTATCTCCGTAGCTTCTGATTGTTCTGGAATCGCATCCGAATATGCTCATTACATTCCTTGACAATTCGTTCTGTCCAACCTCTAAAAGCTTGCTTGAATATGTTTCGGGAACTTTTGCCAAAAGCACTGGAGTTTCAATATTAACAAGAGGAATGGTCAGCATTGAACTTAACATTGTTGAATTCCCCGTATAGTTATCGAGTTTAAGTTCATATCCGAATGCATAGTTTTTAGCAACCACATTTTTAAGAGAAGCAATTGCCTCATTGAGTGATTTTATAGGAATTGATGTTTCAAATCTTATTATTTCTTCCGTTTTTGCTTCCTTTATATATATAACGGCATTTTCCTGCTTAGGAAGTCCTGTTACTATAAGTGCATCAGAAAACGCATTTATAAATTCCGTTATAGGACTTTCGTTTATTTCAAGAAACTGGACCCAAAACACAGGATTTATATCCGCTGGGAAATGCAAAAGAACAGAGTTAACCGAAAGCATATTATTCCAAACGCTTGAATCCGTAATCGCTGTCCCGCTTGTTATCCTGCTATACATATTCTTTATTATATCCATTGCTGGCGGGCATATTTTAGTGTATCTTTCCGTTGATGAATATAATATATCCCTGTTTCCGTTTTTATTCACAACGATATATTCAGGACTTGTATAATTCCAAAAGGCTTTTGTTATATTTTCATCATCAATATCCGACGGGTTGCGAAACACCTCTTCAATGGTTGTTCCGTCAAATTCAGATTGCTTCACTCCGATATTTTGGGCTCGGAAAACAATTCCGAACATCATAGCAGTTATTGCCATAAGCAAAATGATTACAACAGTTGTTAAAATATTGCTTCTTCGTTCATAATTTTTAAAGAATCCAGTCGCTTTCACAAAAGGCCTCCTTTCCCCATATTACCAAAAAGGACGACTATAAAGCCGTCCCGTTTGTTATCCGTTATATTTAGTATGCGCCCCAGGAACGTATAACATCTATTATGTTATAATTGTGCCTGATGATAAAGAATTTTCCAATCTGGACCAAATTACCCTTTTCAGCGTATAACATATAGCTGTTTGAGCCGTTTCCGAGATTTACTGTATTGAAAAACAATTTTGATCCGCCAATCGTACTGGAAACACTTTGTTTTTCGGTGGCTATAGCTCCGTCTTCTCCAACCGTTGTAACTGTTTTATAGAGTTTCTCATAAAGCCCTGTTGTCGGGTTGAAAAAATATACTGTTACAACAGTTCCTATTTCGCCGTAACCGGATATTACATAAGAGCTGTCAAATGTCAAATCACTGGTTCCCTCAGGATTTGTAACCGTAACCAATGCCTTCGTATTCCCCACAGCATCAGGCGCAAGACTGTCCGGCGCAGCAAACGCTGTCGTTCCAAATATTCCGATTATGGCGGCAAGTATCATCAAAGAAACTATTCTCTTTTTCATAACACTACCTCCTGTTTTTATTATAAGCAAAGCCCCGAAAAGGGACACTTTCCATCTTTTACACATACAGTATAACACACTTTTGTTACACAAATATTACAAGCATCTTACATTTATATAAATTATTTCACAGCATACAAATAATTTCCATTTTCCCGTGTTGCTACGAGATTTTTATGTTTTCATTTTCCATAGAAATTTTCTTATGAGCATAATATATGTCCTCTACGCGTTCCCTTGAGAGGGTAGAGAGGAAACTAAAATTCTTTTCAAGCGCCTTTCCCAGATACTTGACTCCCTCATCGTGTCTGCCGTTTTCCATAAGCAGAATTCCGTAACCATAATATGCATCAGGAAAATGCGGTTCTCTTTCAAGAAGCTTTTCATACATTTCCATAGCCTTTTCCTTTTCACCGCATAGGGCATACGCCTCGGCAAGATTATCAAGGATTACATCGTCATCCGAATTATACTCATATCCTTTAAGGCAAAATTCTAAAGCTTTTTCCTTATCCTTTTTTATTATATAAAAGAGTCCCAGTGTTTCATACATTACCGATGTCACATAGCCCTCTTCCATAAGCTCCTCAAGCATTTCTATTGCATCATCTATCTGTCCGTCTTTCCACACAACCAGTGAGTTTATTGACTTTAGTCTTTGCTTTTGCACCTTATTCAGTTTACCGCTCATCGCTGTTTTGTTGAAAATAATTCTGGCTTCTGTCAAAAATCCATTTTTAAGAAAGAAATATCCGCAATTTAGGGTTGCGTCAAAACTCATTCCGCCTATTTTATCCGCCAAGCGGTACAGCCGTTCAGCTTTTGCCTTATCGCCTTTTATAAGGGCGTTCGCCGCAAGTCCAACAACAATAGTTCCTCGTTTCATAACCGCAAATACAATAATAAATGCCGGCACAAGTATCAGTATAAGTTTAATAATCAATTGGTTCACCTCGTATTATTCTCAATTAAACACAGCACTATATATTATAGTATATTTCGATAATAAAATCAACCGCTTTTGCGATTATTTTCAAAAAAAGCTTGAAATCGATATGAAATTATGATATACTTGATTGGTAAATTTAATACTCGCTGGAATAGCTCAGTTGGTAGAGCAGCGCATTCGTAATGCGCAGGTCGTGGGTTCGAGTCCCATTCCCAGCTCCACGTTAGGCTTCTTAATCAGTTTATGATTAAGAAGTTTTTTATTTTCAACAATATAACATATTTTACCACTTTATTCCTCTTATATTTATGGCGAGGAGTGTGATGCTTATGGCACACAAAAAGCTTAAGAATTGTATTCTCAAGCTTATGAACACGCCAATCGACAATGACGAAGTCAGAGATAAGCTCATAAACCTCGGCTTTTCCGAAAAGGACATTACCTTCCGTCTTGGAATGGCTTATGCCCTTTGCTCAAAAGCTTTGGCAAGCGGTGATGTTTCGGCTTATAAAGAAATAAGAAGTACTCTTGGAGAGGACAATAGCTCAGCTGATGAGGTTCTCAAAAAACTGGACAATGTTCTAAGTTCTATTAAAGGGGTTATTTGATGTCCTTTTCCGAAAAACAGCTTTCTTATTTTTCTCTTGCCAATCACCGCTGGAACATAAAGTCAGGAGCAACACGCTCGGGGAAAACCTATATGGATTATTTTGT
>JAZRTD010000272.1:0-2751 GCA_045651845.1 Clostridia bacterium
GCGGAGTTATCAGCATTTTTAACCGTGACAAAGCCGTTCTTGACGCAGGCATAAGATATTTAAGGATTGCAGTTTTCTCATACCCTGCTATTCTTATGAATATGCTTGTTAACATTGTTCTCCGTTCTACCGAGCGGGTAAAGCTCCCTATGTTTGTTGCTTTCTTTACAACAATATTAAATGCAGTTCTTGACTATGGACTGATTTTCGGTGCATTTGGTCTTCCTCGTCTTGGTATTGAGGGTGCAGCTATTGCAACCGTTATTTCTGCCTGGTCAGGGCCTGTCATTATTCTTATTGTTTGTGCATTTAAAAAAGATGATATTTTCTTTGCACCAATCAAAGAAATTTTGGGATTTGACAAAGCCTTTGCACAATATTTTTTCAAAAGGGCATTCCCTGTAATTCTCAACGAAACACTTTGGGGACTTGGAACCGTTGTTTATAATGCAATCTTTTCCAATATGGGCTATGAATATACAGCGGCAGTTTCTATCCTTCGTACCTTTGAGAACATCGCATTTGCATTCTTTGTGGGAATGACCAATGCCGCCTGTGTTATTATCGGTAAGGATATAGGCAGCGGTGGAATTAAATATGCAATTAAAAATTCAACCAGATATATGACCATTGTCCCCATTGCAGGGTTAGTCGTTGGTTTCTTTATAATTGCTTTCCGAAATCAGCTTATTGGAATTTTTAATATTGGAGGAACAATATCTGATAAAACGCTTAGTGCCGCACAAGGAATAATGATTGTTTACGCTTTGGAGCTTGCTATACGAAATATTCCCTATGTTGCAATTGTGGGCGTGTTCCGCTCAGGCGGGGATACCAAAAAGGGAATGAAATATGACTTAATCACCCTTTGGCTTATGTCCATTCCAATAACAACAATTGTTGCATTTGTGTTTAAATTGCCGTTTATCGCAGTTTTTGCTTGCAGTTACCTTTGTGAGGATTACATTAAGGCAATCCTCTGCATCAAACATTTTAGGTCTATGAAATGGATTAAACCAGTTACGAAAACAGGCCAGAAAGCCCTTGAAAAATATCTTGAAGATAAAGTTTATGCATAAAAAAAGTCTCACTTTAAAGTGAGACTTTTTTATTTTGTAACAACTTTGATTATGACGACGAAAGATTAGCCTTTTAACGCTTTTTCAAGGTATTCCTTAATATCTTTCGGAGTCGACCGTTTAGAAAACAACTCGGCGAGTTGTTTTTAGGGCGAAAAGGGAACGACAGTTCCCGACATTTGAAAACCTGAAAGGTTTTCGGCATTATGACGACGAAAGATTAGCCTTTTAACGCTTTTTCAAGGTATTCCTTGATGTCTTTCGGAGTCGCCTTTCCTGTAAGGCCTCTTGTTGCCTGACCCATAAAGAAACCGAATACATTCTGTTTTCCATTATGATAATCTTCAACCAGGTCTGCTCTTTCCTTTAAGAGTGCATCAATAAATTCAGAAATTGCGCCTGTGTCAACTTCAACGATAAAGCCGTTGGCTTTCGCAATCTCCATTGGGTCTCCGCCCTCTTCAAACATAATACGGATAATGGTTTTCGCATCGTTTCTGTTAACCGTATTCTTATCAGCCATCTCCACAACCTTTGCAAAGTCTGCCGCCGAGAACGGAATTTCCTCCGCCTCTGTCTCCTTGACCCTTCTCATAATTTCCGTCAGGAAAAGATTTGCAACATTTTTATATTCAGGATATATCTTAACCGTTTCATCATAGAAGTCCGAAATATATTTCTCCAAGGTTATAACCCTTGCATCCTCGTCTGTCAGCTTATACTCATTTACATACTTATAAACCCTTTCGTGGGGGAGGAGCGGAATATTTTGTCTTGCATTTTCAATATCCTCCTCTGTAAATGTTATAGCCAAAACATCAGGCTCAGGGAAATAACGATAGTCATTTGCATTTTCCTTTGAACGGAGAGAGCTTGTTGTTCCCATAACATCATCAAAGCGTCTTGTTTCCTGCTCAACCTTTCCGCCATTATCAAGAATTTCTGTCTGGCGCTTGATTTCATATTCAATTGCCCGAATAATTGAGCGCATTGAGTTCATATTTTTAAGCTCCGCTCTATCGCCAAGCTTATTGGAGCCCTCCGGCTTTAAAGACACGTTAACATCGGCACGAATAGAGCCTTCCTGCATCTTTGCGTCGCAAACGCCGAGATATTTAAGATAGAGTCCGATTTTAGAAACAAATTCTGCCGCTTCTTCTGCGGATTTTATATCAGGCTCGGTTACAATTTCGATAAGAGGAACACTGCAGCGGTTGTAATCCGCCCAGCTCTCGCCGTGATAATCGTCGTGAACAAGCTTTCCTGCATCTTCCTCAAGATGAATTCTGTTAATTCTCACAACTGTTCCTGTTGAAAGCTCCAGCTTGCCGTTTATACAAAGAGGCAAATCAAGCTGAGAAATCTGATATGCTTTCGGCAAATCAGGATAAAAATAATTCTTTCTGTCAAATCTTGAATAGCGATTAATATCACATCCAAAAGCAAGTCCCGCTCTTACGGCATACTCAACTGCCGAGCGGTTAATAATTGGGAGTGCCCCCGGCTGACCTGTGCAGACAGGGCAAATATGTGTGTTTGGCGCACCGCCGAACTGAGCATTACACGAGCAAAAAACCTTTGTGTCGGTCGAAAGCTCAGCATGTATTTCAAGTCCTATGACTGTATCATACTTCATAATTAAACACCTTTCCGCTCACATTTGCGAGCATTT
>JAZRTD010000273.1:0-1338 GCA_045651845.1 Clostridia bacterium
GTTGATTTATGACATTGTCTTCCTAAGACCGCTTGGCCTCCGACTTCCCAAAGAAAATGTTTTTGTCAGGCACAACAGAGAGATAAACCTTGTCAGTTTTCCCTTTAATAAATCTTTCATATAAAAAGTCAAATTTTTCCGCTGCATTATCCATCATATCAGGGTTCACGGGATATTCAAGCTTTGAAATATGCCCATCCACAGCAAAAAGTCCGTTGTTATCCATTTTATTAAATACATAAGTTGAAAACAGGGCTTTAACTCCCCTTAAATCGTCACGGAACGGAAACTGGTCAACAGTATATTCCTCAAAATCCTTCATATACTCGCCGTTTAAAACCGCCTCAGAGGATATAACAGGCTTCTCCTTAAGAAATCGTCTTTCCCCTGCTGAATACTCAGTAGGAGCTTTAATCCACGCAGAAACAGAGATAAAGCTTATTAAATTAATAAAAATAAGTGTTAAAATGATATCTTTAATTTTCATAGCCCTACCTCCCTAGAATCTGAAATAAAGGAACGGATTAAATGAACCGTCAGCAAGATAGGCTGTGCAGACTACTAAAAGTAAAACTAAAAGCACAACCTCAAGCACATCCAAAACAGCCCTAATATTCTTTTTTTCAGAGAGCTTACCCCATACAATCTTCGGAACAGGTGTAGCCCCTAAAATTCCGATTATAATTGTAAATCCATAATTTCTTAAATTATAGAAAAACTCCTGTGAAACAAGGGGAATATTCCCTGCACCAAAAAGACCTGCCACGTGACGAACAGCCCCCTCTAAATTGTTTCCGCTGAAAATCATAAAGCTGATTGCAGTAAAAAACAGAGTATAAACACGGCTCAGCTCACCAATCTTTTTAAGCTTGTCAAGGAAAAAGAACTTTTCAAGCACAAGAAGAACACCAAAATATAATCCCCAAAGAATAAAGTTCCATTCAGCCCCATGCCAGAAGCCCGTTAAAAACCAAACAGTAAAAATATTAAAGAGCCATCTTCCTTTATTTACTCTGTTTCCGCCCATAGGAATGTAAACATAGTCCCGAAACCATGAGCCAAGGGACATATGCCATCTTCTCCAGAATTCAGTTATACTCTTTGAAATGAACGGATAGTTAAAGTTTTCAAGGAAATCAAATCCAAGAATTTTTCCAAGACCGATAGCCATATCGCTGTAACCTGAGAAGTCAAAATAAATCTGGAGCATATAGGAAACAGCATAAAGCCAATAGTATAAAACAGACAAATCAGAGGACACTAAAAAGCCCTCGCAAAGTCCACCAAGGGTGTTGGCAAGGATTATTTTCTTTCCGAAACCAATCATAAACCTTTTAA
>JAZRTD010000274.1:0-1343 GCA_045651845.1 Clostridia bacterium
AAATCCAATGGAATTAGGAGAATATGCTATGAAAATTTATAGAAATATTACGGAGCTAATCGGCAAAACACCCCTTATGGAGCTTTCAAACTTCGGAAAAGGTCTTGATGCAACAATTCTTGCCAAGCTTGAATATTTTAACCCTGCAGGGAGCGTTAAAGACAGAGTTGGTCTGTCAATGATTGAGGACGCTGAAAAGAGAGGAACTTTAAAAAAGGGCGCTGTTATAATTGAGCCAACAAGCGGAAACACAGGGATTGGTCTTGCCTGTGTCGCTGCATCAAAAGGATATAAAGTTATATTAACGATGCCTGAAACAATGAGCATTGAAAGGCGAAATCTTTTAAAAGCCTATGGTGCAGAAATCGTGCTTACTGACGGGAAAAAGGGTATGTCGGGTGCGGTTGAAAAAGCCGTTGAGCTCTCAAAGGAAATTGAGGGGAGCTTTATTGCTGGGCAATTTGAAAATCCTGCAAATCCCAAAATCCACAGAGAAACAACAGGCGTTGAAATCTGGAATGATACAGACGGCAAGATTGATATCTTTGTTGCAGGTGTCGGCACAGGCGGAACGCTTACGGGGGTCGGCGAATATTTGAAATCGAAAAATCCCCATATTAAAATTGTTGCCGTTGAGCCGTTATCCTCTCCGCTTTTATCAGAGGGCAAGGCAGGCCCTCACGGAATACAGGGAATTGGTGCAAACTTTGTTCCAAAAGCGTTAAATCGGGAGATTTATGATGAAATCATAACCGTTTCTGATGAAGATGCAATGAAAACAGGGAAAGCTCTTGCAAGACAGGAAGGAATCTTGGTTGGTATTTCTTCAGGCGCCGCGGTTTTCGCCGCAACAGAGCTTGCAAAGAGGGAAGAAAACAAAGGAAAAACAATTGTTGCGCTTCTTCCCGACACTGGTGAGCGATATATGTCAACTGAAATGTTTATATAAAAATAATATTAAATAAGGGACGATGTTTTCATCGTCCCTTATTTAATATTGAATAGTTTTTGCAGGCTTCCCCTTGGAGGGGAAGGCTTTTTTGTTGCATAAAAACAGAGACGGGATAAACCCGTCTCTGAAAATTAAGCTATCGCTTAGATATTTTTTATTTAATGTCGTAATCTGTTGAACCCTTGATGATAACAACATCTACAACGTCACCGTCATATGTTCTGAAGAGAACGATGTCAGCATAGTTCGCAGCTGTAGCAGCTGTATCTTCGAAGATCTTACCTGCGAGGAGGTATGTGTCGTTTGTATCGTCAGTATCTTTCTTATCGTCAAATACTGTGAGATCTTCATCCCAATCGAAGTCGCCAGCAGCACCAGCAAAGATATCAAG
>JAZRTD010000275.1:0-1124 GCA_045651845.1 Clostridia bacterium
AATCTTTCCCAAAGGATTATCCCCGTTAATGCAATAAAACCTCTTTATGCCCACGCAGGCGAGGGAATATATTTCAGAACAGACCATCATTGGACCCAGAGGGGTGCTTATTATGCCTATGAGGCACTTATGAATATTAAAGGCGAAGAAATTGCTCCTATCTCTGATTTTCCTGTTAAAACAGGGAAATACACAGGCTCTTTTGCAAACTTCTCAAAAGGCACCTTAGGGGAGAAAATACTCAGGGCAAACCCTGACACCATTGAGATTTTTTCAACCCCTAAATTTACTGCAGGGGCATCATATAACGATATGTTTATGAAATCCTATAACAGAAGTGTTGCGGCGGTTTACCAAAGCACCAATTCCTATTATGCTTATCTTGGGGGCGATAATCCCCTGACCGTTCTGACAAGCTCCTGTGGGAACGGAAAAAAGGCGGTTGTTATGAAAGAATCCTTTGGAAACGCCTTTGCCCCGTGGCTTCTTAACAATTACAGCGAGGTTTATGTTGTTGACATACGAAAATTCAATACCGCGGGAGAGCCTTTTAAAATCAAGGAATTTTATGACTTTATAAGATTTGACGATTTGATAATAATAAACTATCCTGTCTCTGTTGCATCAAGCGGAATACGAACTCACCTTTTAAATTTTATTTAAAGGCTAAAATATGACAAATAATTCTTGCAATTTTTTATAAAATGTGTTATTCTATTACTATAATTTTTCAGATTTTACCATTGCGGAAAATAAATATTTGATAAACTGAAAGGAGAATTTCTATGGCTCCCAAGAAAACAGATGAGGTTTTAACCTATAACGGAAAAATGCTTCTCCCTAAAGGGAATGAGATTTACTACGGCTCACCCGACGGAAAATATATGGTAATTTTCAAAGTATTGGAAAGCGAAAAGCTTGAGGATTTAGACGTTGCAACAAAGGTTTCAATTGAGCTTCGCACCAATGAGGCTGAGAATTCCCAGGTTATGCGTCAGGCGGAGCGTGACAGCCTTTATAAAGCCTTTGATATTGGTTTTTACTGGCTTGAAGATGCGTTAGCAAATTATTAAAAAGAAAGGGGTTGTTTTAACAGCCCCTTTAATATGCGCCTGTAGCTCAGC
>JAZRTD010000276.1:0-6575 GCA_045651845.1 Clostridia bacterium
TTTTCCATAGCAACAAGCTTATAAACCCCGCCGAAAACAGGCTCGGACTTTGAAGTTATAAGCCTTTCTCCAACGCCGAATGAATCAACCATTGCCCCTTGCTTTAAAATATCTCTGATTATATATTCATCAAGAGAATTAGACGCCACGATTGAAACATCAGTATACCCTGCTTCATCAAGCATAACTCTCGCCTTTTTTGAAAGATAGGTAATATCCCCGCTGTCAATTCTTATACCCTTAGGTCTTTTCCCAAGAGGCTTTAAAACCTCATCAAAAACCTTTATGGCATTAGGCACACCCGACTTTAAGACATTATATGTGTCCACCAAAAGAGTGCAGGAGTCAGGGTAGGTTTTTGCATACGCCAAAAACGCTTCATATTCAGTATCAAAGGATTGCACCCAGCTATGCGCCATTGTCCCGAGAGCAGGGACAGAGAACATTTTATCAGAAATAGTACAAGCTGTTCCTGATGCACCGCCAATATACGCGGCTCTTGCGCCGTATATGGCCCCGTCATAGCCTTGCGCCCGTCTTGATCCAAACTCCATAACAGGTCTTCCTTCTGCTGCACGGACAATTCGGTTTGCCTTTGTTGCAATAAGGCTTTGATGATTGACCGTAAGCAAAATCATTGTTTCAACAAACTGTGCCTGAATAAGCGGACCTCTAACGGTAACAATAGGCTCGTTTGGAAATATCGGCGTTCCCTCAGGGACTGCCCAAACATCACATTCAAATTTAAAATTCTCCAGATATTCCAAAAATTTTTCAGAGAAACAATTTTTGTTTCTGAGATAATTTATATCTTCTTTTTCAAACTTTAGATTTTTAAAATACTCCACAAGCTGCTGGACTCCTGCCATAATAGCATAACCGCCGCCGTCAGGAATTTTGCGGAAATACATATCAAAATAGGCTATCTTATCACCAATCCCATGTTCAAGATACCCATTAGCCATTGTAATCTCATAAAAATCAGTTAGTAAAGTATAGTTCATCAAACCACCCGGCTCATTTGAAGTTTTCCAATAACAGTATACCACTTTTTAAGTCTTTTTACAAGCTTTTTTAACGACTTTTTTGTTTTTATAACATTTTTCGCTTATTTATCCAAAGAAATTAAAAAAGGTAATGCACCTATTGGTGCATTACCCGAAAAATAATCTTATTTTCTTTTACCTTTAACAGAAGCATCCTTCCATGTTGCCCAGATTGAACCTGCAACAAAGATTGAGGAATATGTTCCCACAAAGATACCTATGATAATCGGAAGTGCAAATACCTTGATTGATTCAACACCAAGGATATAAACCATACCGATTGTCAAAAGTGTTGTAACTGTTGTGTTGATACTTCTCTTAAGAGTCTGATTGATACTTAAGTTTGCAATTTCAGCATAAGTTTCTTTCTTTGCTCTTCTTGTGTTTTCTCTTATTCTGTCAAATACAACGATTGTGTTGTTGATAGAATAACCGAGAACTGTAAGAAGTGCCGCAATAAAGTTTGTGTCAATCTTGATTCTGAACACAGAGTAAATACCGCAAAGAACGATAATATCGTGTGCTAAAGCCACAACCGCACAAACACCTGATGTAAAGTCAAATCTGAATGCAACATAGATAAGAATTGCAAGAGCAGCTAAAAGAGACATAACGATTGCAGATTTAGCAAGGTTTCTTGCTGTTGATGAAGATACAACGTTAAGCTCTGACTTTGCAACGCCTTCAACAAAATAATTGTATCCGTCAACTGTTATAACCTGCTTCTTTATCTGGTCTTCTGTAAGCTCGGAAGCCTTTTTTGTACCCGTAACCGCTTCGTCTTTCTTACCTGTTCCGTCTGTAATTTCAACGCCTTCGTCGTCAACAATAACAGAAAGTTTACCCCATTTTTTAGCAACCTCAAAGTTAAGCTTTTCAACTGCTGCATTAGCCTTATCAACATTTTCCTTATCGGAAAGCTTCTGGTCGTGTCCGATTTCGATATCAACATCCTTGCCTGTTATACGAACCATTGACGGCTCTTTGCCGAATGCGTCTTTAACAATAGCCTTAACATCTTTTTCGGAGACTGATTTTTCGATTGTGTATGTTATGGAAGTTCCGCCTGCAAAGTCTGTGTCAAGCGCAAAACCCTGAATTAAGAGAGATGCAATACTTGCAATAACCAATGCCAAAGCGATTCCAACATAAATTTTCTTAAACTGTACTATTTTAAGCATTAGCTTGTCCCTCCTTCTTTGCAAGTTTCTTTTTGCTTACGCCGTAAAGCCAGATATTCTTAACTCCCATTTCCAAAACTCTGCGGAGCAAGAACTTTGTAACGAATATCGCGGAAATCATTGATACAATAACACCGATTAAAAGTGTTGTACCAAAGCCCTTGATTGTACCTGTTCCTAAGAACATAAGGATAAGAGCAGCAATAATTGTTGTTATATTAGAGTCAATAACCGCACTTAAAGCATTTGAAAATCCTGCTTCAACGGCAGTTCTTATACCCTTACCCACAACAAGTTCTTCCTTGATTCTCTCGAATATGATAACATTGGCATCAACCGCCATACCAACTGCAAGAATAATACCTGCAATACCCGGAAGAGTAAGATTAATATGGAAGTTAGCACAGATTAAGAGAACGATATCAATATATGCAATAAGAGCAATAGCTGACATAAATCCAGGTAATCTGTATAAGAGAAGCATAAAGAGGATTACAAGAATAAATCCTATAATACCTGCAGTAACAGCCTTATTAAGAGCATCTGCACCAAGTGTCGGGCTGACAGCTCTTACTTCAACAGGGCTTAAGCTGAAAGGAAGCTGACCTGACTTAATGTTTGCCGCAAGGTTCTTAGCTTCTTCCTGAGTGAATTCTCCTGTGATTACACAAGTTGTATCATTGATTGCCTGCTGAACTGTCGGAGCAGAAATAATTGCATTATCCATTGCAATATAAATAGGCTGACCAACATTTCTTGATGTTGCATCATAGAAAGCTTTTCTTCCCTCTTCTGTAAGCTCAAGCTGAACATAATAGCTTGCATTTCCCAAATCGCTTGTCTGACCGTACTGAGAAGATGCGTCTTTAATGTGCTTACCATTTAAAACTTCGCTTGCCCCCTCTAAAAACTGACCTGTTGTCTGGTCAAATGCGCTGTTATCGAAGAACTTAAGCTGAGCTGTTGCACCAAGACTTTGAGCCGCTTCTTCAGGGTTTGAGAATGATGGGATTTCAACTCTGACACTGTCTGTTCCCTGAACAGAAATATCAGATTCTGTATATCCCATATTGTCAAGACGGGTTCTTAAAAGAGCCGCAACGGTATCCATTTCTTCAGCTGTCGGATTATCCTTTTCTGCCTTAAAAACAATAACACTTCCGCCGTTTAAGTCAAGGCCCTGTGTTATACCTTCTTCTGATGTAATACCATGAATTTTTACTGTTTCCGTAATCTGAAAACCGGATATTGCAAGATATGTGAGCAACACGATAATCAAAATAATTCCGGAAAGCTTAATAATACTTTTCGCCACTTTGTTTCCTCCTTCGTATAATGAAAGTAAAAGTATTAAGATTTAATTATTTACTGACTTTAAAAAAGGGCATAATACACCCTTTAAAACTAACACTCATTATATTATATATTTTTATACCAATTAAGTCAAGTCTTTTTAAAAATTTTTTATCTTCTTCGCTTTCTTGTGTTAACTCCAAGAACTCCTCCAAATGCTCCGCATATAATACCAAGCAATAATGCCAGCACAGTTGCCATATTGAAGGAAACATTTCCATTTATAAGTCCGCCGATGAGATAAAGCAAGACCGTGTATATCATTCCTGCAATTATGCCGTTTATAAGACCGCCTTTTCCCGTTCCTCTTGCAGCCATAAATCCGCTTAGGGCAACACTGACACAAGTCACAAGCGTTATAAAAATATTAATAGTTTTACCTTCCATATCCATCACCGTTGCAAAGACCGAAAGCAAAAACAGCAGAATAACCGACACAGCATAGGAAATCAACACACTTTTTGCCGTGTGAACAATATCAAACTTTTTTTCATTTGTATCCTTTATGTAAGCAGTTCTTGACATAAAAAACCTCCAAATCATATACTTGTTAAAATATATGATTTGGAGCGAATTTATATTACTCTTGGGTTTCATCAGGAATTTCAAAAGCCTGAGCATCTTTTTCTGAGCCGCGCTTTAAGTATCTTGCAACAGATCCCTTATCAACTGTTATTGTTGACTTATTAACGCCTGCGCCTGATTCAATAACAAAAAGGTCTTCCTTAACCTTAACGATTTTACCGTGAATACCGCCAACAGTTGCAATCTCATCGCCAACCTTTAAAGCAGCAATCATATTTTTAAGTTCTTTTTCCTTTTTTCTCTGCGGTCTGATTAAAATAAACCAGAAAACAGCGATTAGAATAATCATTGGCAGAAAAGACAAAAGGGCATTTGGCTGCTGAGCAGCTGCATCTGCAGCAGGAGCTGCATAAACTATTGTTTCAAACATTTTATTACCTCCAATTAAGTTATTGTTATAGATTATAACCCATTTTAAATTTTTTTGCAACATTTTTTTGAATTTTTTCCAAAATTTATATCCTCTTACCAAGAATATCAATTTTTTCCCTGCGGTATGCCTCAAATCTTCCCTCATTAAGGGCATCTCTTATTTCCTGCGTAAGATTGTTGTAAAAATAAAGATTATGCATAACTGCAAGTCTCATTCCAAGCATTTCCCCTGCCTTAAATAGATGTCTTACATAGCTTCTTGAAAAGTTACGGCAGGTCGGACAGTTACAATTCGGGTCAATGGGGCTTTCGTCAGTTTCATATTTGACATTCATAATATTTCTTATGCCCTCTGATGTGAAAAGATGTCCGTGCCTTGCATTTCGGCTGGGCATAACACAATCGAAAAAGTCAACCCCTCTGTATACCGCCTCGATTATATTAACGGGCGTTCCCACCCCCATTAAATATCTCGGTTTATCTTTAGGGGCAAATTCTTCAACCGCCTCAATTATGTCATACATAACCTCCGCAGGCTCTCCCACTGCAAGACCGCCTATGGCAAAGCCGTTTAAGTCAAGCTCTGCAATCCTTTTCATATTTTCTATTCTTAAATCGCGGTAAGTACAACCCTGATTTATGCCGAAAAGCATCTGATTGGGGTTTACTGTATCCTCAAGGGAATTGAGCCTTTTCATTTCCGCCTGGCATCTTTTAAGCCATCTTATTGTCCGCTCCGACGCCTCTTTAGCGTAAGTCTTCTCACAAGGATTTTCCACACATTCGTCAAAAGCCATAGCAATAGTTGAACCGAGATTTGACTGAATCTGCATACTCTCTTCAGGGCCCATAAAAATTTTTCGCCCGTCAATATGAGAGGAGAAATAGACCCCCTTTTCTTTGATTTTTCTCAGTTTTGAAAGAGAGAAAACCTGAAACCCGCCGCTGTCTGTTAAAATCGGTCTGTCCCAATTCATAAATTTATGAAGACCACCCATTTTCTTAACCACTTCATCCCCCGGTCTTAAATGGAGATGATAGGTGTTGGAAAGCTCCACCTGACACCCGATTTCCTTAAGGTCAAGGCCGGACACTGCACCTTTTATTGCCGCCGCAGTTCCAACATTCATAAAAACAGGTGTCTGCACCGTTCCGTGTACGGTTTTAAACTCTCCCCGTCTTGCATTTCCCTCTTTTTTTATCAGTTTAAACATAGTTTTCTCCATTTCTTTACCTTTTATATTGCAGGAATGCCTCGCCGTTTAATTCATCGTTTTACTAACATATAAACATCGCATCGCCAAAGCTGAAAAATCTGTATTTTTCTTTTATTGCCTCGTTATAGGCGTTAAATATTTTCTCCTTATCCGAAAATGCTGAAATCAGCATCAAAAGTGTTGATTCGGGCAGGTGGAAATTTGTTATAAGTGCATCAACTGCCTTAAATTTATATTCTGGATATATGAAAATTTCCGTATTTCCTCCGCACTCCCTTATTTCGCCGTTTTCATCTGCAACACTTTCAAGAGTTCGTACCGAGGTTGTACCAACCGCCACAATTCTTCCGCCGTTTTTTCGTGTTTCATTGACAATTTTCGCCGTTTCTGCCGAAATTTCGTAGTATTCAGAATGCATCTTATGATTTTCAACATTCTCAACCGAAACAGGTCTGAATGTTCCCAATCCAACGTGCAGAGTTACAAATGCGATTTTGATGCCTTTCTCCCTTATTTTTTCCATAAGCTCGTTTGTAAAATGAAGTCCTGCCGTAGGCGCCGCCGCACTTCCCTCAATTTTGGAATAAACCGTCTGGTATCTTTCCCTATCGGTTAATTTTTCGTGGATATACGGAGGGAGAGGCATTTCGCCCAGCTTATCCAAAAGCTCCTCCCATATTCCCTCATATTCAAAACGAACAATTCTGTTTCCGTCCTCTATAACCTCTAAAATCTCCGCTTTTAAAAGTCCTCCGCCAAACTCAAAACGGCTTCCGACCTTTGCTTTTCTGCCCGGTTTTAATATAACTTCCCAGGTGTTT